>CAZIAN010000005.1:0-1648 GCA_964537355.1 uncultured Pirellulales bacterium
CAGGAAGCCGTGACGAATACGACATCAACAAGGGTATTAAAGCCACCCTTGTTGTGGCAAAAAATGAAATCAAATATGACGCCGATATCAAAACGGAGTTTTCGGAAGTGCCCCTGATATACTGCCACTGCGGCCAGATAAGCCAAGTACTGCTCAATATTTTAGTAAACGCGGCCCAGGCAATCAAATCTCAGGAAAGAGACGACAGAGGAACTATCACAATCAGGACATACGCGTCCGATGACGGAGTGGTCTGTGAAATCTCCGATGACGGGCCGGGAATACCCCCCGACAAGATTTCAAAAGTTTTCGACCCATTTTTTACAACCAAGCCTCCCGGCAAAGGCACAGGGCTGGGGCTAAGTGTCTCGTACGGTATTATCGTAAACAAGCATAACGGCGAACTCCTCGTTGACAGTACGGTCGGTGAGGGGACGAAATTCACAATAAATCTTCCGATAAGCACAAAAGAAAATGACGAAGAAGAAAAGGAGACAATAAGCAATGGACAAAAGGACAGTATTATTTGTGGACGATGAGGAGAGAGTGCTGAGCTGTCTAAAAGGAGGGCTTCTCGAAGAGCCATATACAAGCCTTTTTGCCAGCAGCGGGAAAGAGGCACTTGAAATCCTCAAGGAGAAAGAAGTGCAAGTCATCGTAACCGATATGAGTATGCCGGAAATGGGTGGACTCGATCTTCTCAGGACCGTCAAAAAGGAATATCCTCACATCATCAGGATGGTCCTTTCCGGATATGCTGATATACAAACGCTGCTGGCGGCGATAAACAAGGGAGAGATTTTCAGATTCATTACTAAACCGTGGGATTTCGAGGAAGAGTTCAAACCAGCCGTCCGACAGGCGATAGAGTATTACGACCTCCATAGTGAACGCGAAATGCTGATGCGCTTCGTTGAACAAGTAATGGATGATAACGAGCCTGATAAAGTGAACTTACTGCTTATACAGGCGATAATATCAAAACACAAAAAGCAATTACAAGAGTGGGAAAAAACGTGTAATTCGGTTCCACTAAGTTCACAATAAAGTTTTTCGATTAGCTGGTAAAATCAAACGACAATGATTCTGCGATATAAGAAACTTGCGCTTCCAGGCTGTGTCGCAATTATAACTCGCAGATGATTCTTTTTTTTACCGATATGTTATAATGCTCCTGTCTTAACGAAAGGATTTCTTATGGCATATCGATATGGAGATCGTAAACAGCGGACGCTTTTTCCGCAAAGTGTTGACGAATATATTCGGCGCCGATGCACCAGTGAGGGCTTATGATGTTATTGTAGATTCGTTGGATTTCGATGCGTTAGGCATTGAAGTTAATTCACATAAGGTCGGTTGTCCGCAATATGATCCGATAGTGATGTTGAAACTTCTGGTCTATGGTTATTCTTATGGTGTTCGCAGCAGCCGCAAACTGGAAAGAGAGACTCACTATAATCTTTCTTTTATTTGGCTATCCGGGGGTGAACGTCAGCGTGTTGCTATCGCTCGTGTTTTGGTGAATAAGCCTTCCATTATTTTAGCTGATGAACCGACAGGTAATCTTGACTCGCGTTCGGGGGCTGAGATTCTTGGACTTTTCGAGAATCTCCATGCCGAGGGGCGAACCGTTATTCTTGTTACACAT
>CAZIAN010000005.1:1748-11093 GCA_964537355.1 uncultured Pirellulales bacterium
TGGACTTTTCGAGAATCTCCATGCCGAGGGGCGAACCGTTATTCTTGTTACACATGATGAGGCAATTGCCAAGAGGGCACATCGTGTGATTCGCATCTTCGACGGGAAGATTGGATGACGCAGAGAGCCGGTCTTGTTATACAGGTATTTGCAGCCGGAGGGTCATCATCGGGGATTATTAATAATCGATTGAAAATAAAGGTTTAAAAAATTGGAAATGTGGATTAAATTTTGTGCAGTTTATTGTTGACGAACAAAGAGAAATCGGTTTTATATATTAGCGAGGGCGGTGGAGCCGGAATCTATTAGGCTGTAACGGCTTGTAAATAAAGTGCTTAAGTATATTAAGGATGGCTGAGAAGAAAGTGTCCTAATTTTCTTGGAAAGGATTGGAAGATGCGAACTGTCAAACTGTCAATCATTTTTCTTTTGGGTGTTAGTTTTTTACTTTTGAGTGGCTGCGGCTCGGAGCTGCAGGACCTTAGGATCGCGAACAATACACAAAGAGAACGAATTGCAGAGCTTGAGAGCGAACTGCAGACCGGTATTCTGCAGCTTGATCAGTTAAAGAGGAAACTTGCTGCGGCCCAGGGAAGCAGTAGTGTCGAGATACAAACACTGCAACAGGAAATTGCCGCCCTTGAGGAAGACATTGCCAAGAAGAAAGCTTTGATTGCATCGATGCAGGAAAGGCTGCTTTTAGGCGGAGCGGCTCTGCCGGTGGAGCTTAGTACTCTGCTGGAGGATTTTGCTGCGAAGCACGATATAGTAACTTACGATTCGAGCCGGGGAATGATAAAGTTCAAGAGTGATTTGACTTTTGAAAAGGGCAGTGACAAGGTGACGACTTCTGCGGCAGAAGCCGTCAAATTACTTTGCGGGATTTTGAATTCCGAAGAAGGCAAGGGATTCGACGTTATAATAGCCGGGCATACCGATGATATACCCATCGGGCAGCCCGCAACGCGTGCGAAACATCCGACCAACTGGCACTTGTCTGCGCACAGGGCCATAGCTGTGCTGAACGTTATGGCCGGTAATAAAATTGATCCTACTCGAATGAGCATACGAGGTTTTGGTGAGTATCGGCCTTTGGAGGCAAATAAGCCCAACAAGGGAGGTAACCCTCAAAACAGACGAGTCGAAATTTACATTGTTGCTAAGGGAGCATAATTTCCAGGATTCGATTGTCGATCTAAGAATCGGAAGCTGGAAATAGAAAATATTTTCCAATGGCTGAACGCACTTTAATTATTATCAAGCCTGATGCTGTGCAGCGACATCTGGTGGGTGAGATAATCGGAAGATTCGAGAAAAAAGGTTTTAAGATCGTTGCAGCAAAATTTTTGCAACTTTCTGAAAAGCAGACCGGCCAGCTCTATGCGGCCCATGTCGAAAAAGCATTTTACAAACCACTGGTAAAGTATATTTCCTCGGCCCCGCTGCTTGTAATGGT
The DNA here is from genome assembly GCA_964537355.1 of uncultured Pirellulales bacterium. Lineage (GTDB taxonomy): Bacteria > Planctomycetota > Phycisphaerae > Sedimentisphaerales > Anaerobacaceae > NIOZ-UU13. Next base: position 3,205 of record CAZIAN010000005.1, read on the forward strand.
CTGGGAAGCTGATGGAATTATAGATATGACCCGCAAAATGATGGGAGCGACTTTCGGCTACTACGCTGAGATGGGCACCATTAGGGGGGACTTCAGCAGTTCCGAAAGATACAATCTTGTTCACGGCTCGGACAGCCCTGAATCCGCTCAGCAGGAAATCAAGTTGTTTTTCGCGCCGAATGAAATAGTAGATTACAAATTTACCGATGCACACTGGCTCTACGGCAAAAGCACCTAAGCCAGAGAAATAAATTCCTTCCCAATTTTGGTAGAAATTTTCCGGCGTGAGATGATGGACTTTAAGGCGCAAAGAATCTTTAAGTTGCTGCTTGCGCCTTTCGATGCGAAAATTTCCCAGATAATCCTTGATTAGACCAAGTATTAATAGTAAAATCTCCACTTTGCTCTGAAATATTGTAAACAAACCGCCTTAACCGAAAGGAGGGCAACTGATGCAAAATCTCATGTCACCATTGTCAATGCGAAAAGGGGCGATTATTCTTTTGGCATTATCGTGCTGCTTATTAACAGCTCAATCGGCCAGCGGTGCCGGACCTCTGGCAAGAATCACCGTCGAGGCGGGAGATTATACTCGAATCGACACGCCTGTTATGGCCTGGCTGGACGGTGTGCCCCTGGGCTTTCCGGCTGATGAGATTCGACTGGTAGAGGTTAAAGGGTCGAGGCGCGTCGATGTTCCTGTTCAGCTTGAGGCGGGCAGTCCGCCGCGTTTGTGGTGGATTCTTTCCGGAGAAACACAAGCGGGGAGCAAACGAACGTATGAGCTGCTCAAGGGCGGTAGAGCAGTGAGCTCTGCTGTCAGAGCAAGGCTGAATGATAAGGTCCTGTGGATAGAAAAAGACGGCAAGAAGGTTCTGAGTTATAACCACGCAGTTGTACCGCCGCCGCCAATAGAGGTTATGGGAGAAAAGTATAAAGATACCCGGGATCTATACTATCGCAGCGGATTTATTCATCCGTTATGGTCGCCGACGGGTTCGGTGCTGACAAATATACATCCGAAAGACCATTACCATCATGTTGGAATCTGGATGCCCTGGACCAAGACAAAATTCGAAGGCAAAGAGGTCGATTTCTGGAACCTTGGCTCAGGACAGGGAACGGTTCGATTCAATAGATTTCTATCGACGACAAACGGTCCGGTCTATGGCGGTTTTCAGGCCGAGCAGGACCACGTTGCGCTTAAAACCGACGATGGTGAAAAAACCGTCCTCAAAGAAATCTGGGATGTGCGAGTTTATGATGTGGGCGGTTCGGATAAAGGCTACTGGCTTGTGGATTTTGTTTCTGTACAGCGGTGTGTCGCCCAGAGCAGTCTGCTTTTGGAAAAGTATCGTTACGGTGGATTTGGTTATCGTGCTACTGCGGAATGGAAGGGCGATAAGGCCAGTTATCTTACCAGTCAGGGCAGGACCCGCAAGGATGGTCACGCAACACGGGCACGCTGGTGTGATACAGCCGGTGTTTCCGATGGGCAATGGAAGGGTATAACGCACTTTAGCCATCCGGACAACTTCAGACATCCGGAGCCGATGCGTATCTGGCCTGAGTTCGAGAATGAAGTGTTCTTCAACTGGGCGCCGGTACAGGTGGATGATTTTGAGCTGAAGCCCGGCGAGGACCATATCTATCGCTATCGTATGTATGTGCACGAAGGAAAAGTTAATGTCGAGAACACCGAACGGTTATGGAATGACTATGCTCACCCGCCCAAGGTCGAGGTTGAAACGGTTGAATCGAGCGATGTGATTATGCTGTTTGGCGGTACGGACTTTGATCACTGGACTGCGGGAGAGGGCAAGAACATAGGATGGAAGCTTGTTGACGGTGCGATGAAGATTACACCGAAGAGCGGCAGTATAATGACCAAGCAGGATTTTCGGGATTTCAAAATGCACATCGAGTTTAATACGCCGCAGATGCCGCCGAATGTTAAGGGTCAGGCTCGGGGAAACAGCGGAATTTATATTCAACGTCGCTATGAGCTGCAAATTCTCGATTCCTATGGTCTTGAGCTGAAAAATAATGATTGCGGATCGATTTATACATTTAAGGCGCCGGACAAGAATGTCTGCAGAATGCCGGGCAGGTGGCAGAGTTATGATATTATCTTCCACGCCGCGAGGTTCGATGGTAACAGGAAGACAGAGAAAGCCCATATTACAGTATGGCATAACGGTGTTCTGATTCATGATGATGTCGAACTGGATAATAAAACCGGTGCCGGACGGCCTGAAGGGCCGGAGCCCGGTCCCATCCTGCTGCAGGACCACGGCAACGAGGTGATGTTCCGCAACATCTGGATAGTTCCACTGTAGTGTGATTTGAGAAAGGGATTTAGCCGGTGAAAAAGTTTGTTTGTATGCTTTTGGCAGTTTTCCTGATGTGGGGGGTTGTGCGTACGCAGGCTGGTGAAAGAAGGCCGGCAAAGGTTGATGGTAATACAAAAGCCGCAACAAAATATGAGGCGAATTGGGAGTCGTTAGACACAAGACCTACTCCGAAATGGTGGACCGACGCAAAGTTCGGCATATTTATTCACTGGGGTGTGTACTCAGTTCCATCATGGGGGGTAAAAGGGTCATATTCTGAGTGGTACTGGAAGCGTGTGCAGGACGAGAGGAAAAAAGGGGGTAAGTGGTGGCAATTCCACGTACAAAATTATGGCGAGGATTTCGAGTATGCGGATTTTGTCCCGATGTTCAAGGCTGAGTTGTTCGACCCAGACCAGTGGGCCCAAGTGTTTCGGGATTCCGGAGCAAAGTATGTTGTTCTGACATCGAAGCATCATGATGGTTTTTGTCTTTGGCCAAGTAAAGAAGCGAATAAAACGTGGGGACGTCCCTGGAATTCGGTGGACGTTGGCCCCGGGCGTGACCTGCTTGGCGACCTTGGCAAAGCGGTGCGTCAAAAGGGACTTAAGATGGGCTTTTATTATTCGCTCTACGAATGGTTTAATCCGTTATGGCTAACAGACAAAAATCGGTATGTTGAGGAGCATATGCATCCGCAGTTTAAGGATGTTGTCAGGCGTTATAAACCATCTGTAATTTTCTCTGATGGAGAGTGGGATTTGCAAAGCAGCGAATGGAAGAGTGAAGAACTTCTTGCCTGGCTGTTTAATGAATCGGAGGTCAGTGATGATGTTGTTGTCAACGACCGATGGGGCAAAGGGATTCGCCACAAGCACGGTGGCTACTTCACCACCGAGTACGGTGCAGGCTTGGAGGGCAGCACTCATCCCTGGGAGGAAAACCGCGGTATGGGACATTCGTTTGGATACAGCCGAGCCGAGAACCTTTCCGATTACAAATCAGCGAGGGAACTTATCCTTATGCTTATAGACCTGGTCAGTCGTGGGGGTAATCTGCTGCTTGATATCGGGCCGACGGGTGATGGCCGAATTCCGGTGATAATGGAAGAGCGATTGATTCAGATGGGTGATTGGCTCAAAGTCAACGGTGAAGCGATATACGGCACCAGCCCGTGGCGACAGAGCCGGCAGTGGAGCGAAGGGGAAAAGCCTGAAGTTGGTTACGGTAAAACCTACAAAGCCAAATATGATATTAATAAACTAACCGGCAAACAGAGTGACGGTCATGCGGTTATCAAAGTATTTTTTACGTCCAAAGGCAATACGCTCTATGCAATCACGCCGCGCTGGCCGGACAGAGAATTGGTACTTGAGGAGGTTCGCTGTTCTAAGAATACTGCCGTAACGATGCTCGGGACGCAAAAACTTTTGAAGTGGAAGGCCGAAAGCGGAAATCTGATCATCCGGATTCCAAAACTTTCCGTTGACGAAGTGCCCTGTAAACATGCGTATGTTTTGAAGCTGACAAATGTTAACTAAACACCGATGAGATGTTGATGGTATTTTCGAGGAAAATTGAATTGCTTCTCAACTTCTGCAGGGTATAATGAAAAGACAATTTAACACGTATGCAAGGATAGATGTCTTGTTAAGCATAAGTTGTTTTAATAAAAACGGTTATATTGATTTTGCAGTCTATCCGGAGGAAAATGCAATAGTGCTTGTAGGCATTATTTCTCGATAGTAGGAATTTGTTTTAGGGAAAGCTTGAAGACAATTTTTTATAAGGAGAATTAGAAATGGCAAGACCTGTAACTCTTTTCACGGGCCAGTGGGCGGATTTGCCGCTGGCAGAATTAGCTAAAAAAGCAGCAGCCTGGGGTTATGATGGTATGGAACTGGCTTGCTGGGGCGATCACTTCGAGGTGGACAAGGCCCTGGAGGATGACGGCTACTGCAAGGCCAAGCGAGATATGCTGAAAAAGCTGGGCCTTGAAGTTTATGCGATATCTACACATTTATGCGGTCAGGCGATATGCGACAATATCGATGAACGTCATAAGATGATTTTGCCGCCGGATGTATGGGGTGATGGCAAGCCTGCTGGTGTTCAAGAACGTGCGGCTGAGGCAGTCATCAAAGCCGCCAAGGCTGCAAAGAAGTTAGGTATTAAGGTAGTTAACGGTTTTACGGGCAGTTCAATATGGCACATGCTTTATTCGTTCCCGCCGGTAACTCCTGATATGATTCAGGCCGGTTATGATGATTTTGCCAAGAAATTTACACCCATCATGGATGAATTCAAGAAGCTGGGTATAAAATTCGGTCTTGAAGTGCATCCGACGGAGATAGCATTCGATATTGCTTCAGCTCAGCGTGCCATTGAAGCAATCGGTGGGCATGAGTGCTTTGGCTTTAACTATGACCCCAGCCATCTCGGTTACCAGGGTGTGGATTATGTTAAATTTATCCGCACTTTCGGGGACCGTATATTCCATACACACATGAAGGACGTATGGTGGGGACACGGGGACGGTACTGTTGGTGTATTCGGCGGTCATATCGAGTTTGCAGACCCGCGACGCTACTGGGATTTCCGTTCAATCGGACACGGTGACATCAACTTTGAGGAAATCATCGTAGCGCTTAACGACATTGGTTACCAGGGACCTCTTTCTATTGAGTGGGAAGACAGCCGGATGGACCGTGAGCACGGTGCAGCGGAGGCCTGCGGATTTATTAAGAAGGCCGATTTCAAACCGTCGCAGGTTGCCTTCGATGCGGCGTTCGAGGAGAAATAGCAGTAACAGAAAGGTTGATTATGGCTGACAGAAACGCACTGGGCCGGCGAGAGTTCTTAAAGAAAGCCACCGGTGTCACTGTGGGGGTAATGGGATTTCCGTACATTGTTTCTTCGTCGGCTTTGGGAAATGCCGACAATGTGCCGCCGAGCGAACGAATTACTATGGGCTGCATCGGTGTAGGCTGGCAGGGCGGCAGCAATATGAACTCATTCCTTCGGGAAAAAGATTGTCAAATTATTGCCATCTGCGATGTTGACAAAAACCATCTTCAAGACGCTGTTAATCGAGTCAACGGTCAATACAAAAACAAAGACTGTGCGGCTTATTCGGATTATCGAGAACTGCTGGCGCGAGATGATATCGATTCGGTATCGCTTGGCCTGCCCGACCATTGGCATGCGATTGCGGCTATTGAAGCTGCGAAGTCAGGCAAGGATATTTACGGCGAAAAGCCCCTCTCGCACGATTTGCGGCAGGGCCGAGCTATGTGTGATGCCGTCAAGCGTTACAGCCGGATATGGCAGACGGGCAGTTGGCAGCGTTCAGAGAGTAACTTTCGTTTTGCCTGTGAGCTGGTTCGCAATGGCCGTATCGGCAAGGTACATACCGTTGAAGTGGGGCTGCCTTCGGGCCACAGCGACTTTGGTAATACCAAGGGGCAGGAAGGGATTTGCCCTCCGCCTAAAGAATTAGATTATAACTTCTGGCTTGGTCCTGCGTTATACGGGCCGTATTGTCCGGCGCGTGTGCACAAGAACTGGCGATGGGTGCTTGACCACGGAGGCGGCCAATTAATGGATTGGGTCGGGCATCACGTTGATATCGCGCACTGGGGCTTGGGTATGGACTATGGCGGGCCCTACGAGATAGAAGGTTCCGGGGAATATCCGAAAGAAGGTTTGTGGAACAGCCCGACAAGGTATCGTTTGACGGCGAAATATCCGAATGAGATTACGATGATTATCGCAGGCGGTCACAGCGATATTCGCGGCGGAACGAAGTGGATAGGTGAAGACGGATGGGTCTGGGTTAATCGCGGCAATATTGATGCGCAGAACAAAAAGCTGCTTGAAGAGAAGTTCGGTCCTGATGAGATACATCTGTTTCGTTCACCGGGCCACTGGCGAAACTTCCTTGATTGCGTGAAGAGTCGCAAGACTACTCTGACTCCATGCGAGGTTGCACACCGCTCGGCGACGCCGGGCCATTTGGGGCAGATTGCTATGCTGCTGGGGCGCAAGATACGCTTTAATCCCCAAACCGAAGAAATACTTGATGATCAGACCGCAACGAGTTTACTCGGAAAATCGATGCGCAGTCCGTGGCACTTGTGAAAAAAGGTTTATTCATTATTGAAATGAGTAAACTCGTTGCTTATTTAATTTGATGTGAGTTTATAATTTTTTGGCAGGAAGGAAAGAAAATCAGTTTCCATTTGATTGCGAAACAGAGGAGTTTTTATGATAAAGCAAAGAGAAATTAATCGACGTCAATTTATCAAAAGAGCAGCGGGCACCGCAGCGGCTGCTGTGAGTTTTCCGTATATTGTTCCTGCGTCTGTTTTTGGTAATGCCGGTGATACGGCGCCGAGTGAGCGGATTACGTTGGGCTTTATCGGTGCGGGCAAGCAGAGTAAGCATCTGATGAGTTCTTTTCTTAATTCGCCGGGCACACATGTTCTTGCAGCCTGCGATGTTGATAAACTCAAGCTGGCCCGCGGAAAGAAAATAGTCGAAGACCACTATGCCGGCAAGAACGGCGGCTCATATAAAGGCTGTGATACATACGGCGATTTTCGAAAGCTTCTCGCAAGAGATGATATAGATGCGGTTGTGATTGCCACTCCTGACCACTGGCACGCCATTACGGTTATTCAGTCTGCTATGGCCGGCAAGGATATTTACTGCGAGAAACCGCTTTCGCAGACTATCGTTCAGGCCCGGTCAATGGTCAATGCGGTCAGACGTTACGGACGGGTCTTTCAGACCGGCAGCATGCAGCGTTCGGACTGGCACTTCCGCTTAGGGTGCGAGTTGGTTCTTAACGGTTATATAGGAGATTTACAACATGTAACTGTCGGTGTTGGCGGTCCACCCGAGGATAAACCGCTGCCGGCGGAGCCGGTACCGGATTATCTTGACTGGAATATGTGGGTAGGCCCGGCGCTGTTTAGACCTTATAACTCCGAGCTGTCACCTCATCTGAGCTGGGACGGCTTTCCTAACTGGCGCAACCACAGCAGCTTTGGCGGCGGCGGGATGACCGACTGGGGGGCGCATCACTTTGATATCGCCCAGTGGGGTATGGGTATGGACAAGAGCGGCCCGATTGAAATTATCCCTCCCGACGGCAAAGATTACAAGGTGCTTACTTATAAGTATGCGAGCGGTGTTACAATGACCCGTGATACCGCCAACGGAGTTTTGTTCACCGGAACCGAGGGCAAGGTGGAGGTCAATCGCGGGCATATTCAAACTTGGCCTGATAATCTGAAGAATCAGCAACTCGGCCCCAATGAAATACATCTGTACGAAAGCAGAAACCATTATGTTGACTGGCTGGACGCCGTCCGCAAACGCAGCAGGCCGATTTGTGATATAGAGACCGGCTGCCGTTCTGTAGGTGTTTGTCATTTGGGTAATATAGCATATAAACTCGGCAGGCCGTTGAAGTGGAACCCCGAAGAAGAGGTGTTTGTGGGTGATGCCGGTGCTTGCCGGTTGCTGACGCGGCCGATGCGAAGCCCATGG
>CAZIAN010000005.1:11193-32827 GCA_964537355.1 uncultured Pirellulales bacterium
GTTTTTGAAAATATATTACAGAAAAGCGAAAGGAATAAAAATGAATAAGATGCGAAAACTGATTTGCATTGCACTTTTGGGGCTGTGGTGTTTTGCATTGCCTTTGAGCACTTTGCAGGCACAATCCCCGGCTAAACTGCGGGAGGTAACCGCAGAAGAAGTGCAAAAGATAGAAAGCGCAATACCGAGAAGGGCGACTGTAAGAACATCCGAACCTCGAAAACTGCTGGTATTCTGGCGGTGCGAAGGATTTTTCCACAAATCGATTCCCGTGGTTAATAAAGCGCTCGAAATGATGGGTGAAAAGACCGGGGCGTACGATGTGGTTATTACAGATGACTATTCGGTGTTCACACCCGAGAAGCTCAAGCAGTTCGATGCGGTGTGCCTGAATAATACGACGGGCCTGAAGTTTGACCCCAAAGAGACCCCGGAGCGTTGCAAGGCGTTGATGGATTTTGTCAAGAGCGGCAAAGGCATAGTTGGTGTCCACGCAGCGACGGACAATTTTAATCAGTGGCCTGATGGTCAGGAGATGATGGGTGGGAAATTTACCGGTCATCCCTGGACCGCCGGTGGAACATGGGCGATTAAGATTGATGAGCCGGACCATCCGCTTATGAGGGCCTTTAGAGGTAAAGGATTTAAGATAAATGACGAGATTTATCGAACAGACCCGCCGCTGTATTCGCGTGACAAACAACTTGTTCTGATGAGTCTTGATGTAAGCGACCCCGTTACGCGTAATGTCAAAGATTTCAAACCGACTGATACCGATACGGGTATAAGCTGGATTAAAACATGGGGTGAGGGACGTGTTTTCTACTGCTCGTTGGGACACAACGACCATATCTTCTGGAACCAGGCGATATTGCGGCATTATCTCGACGGTATTCAATTTGCATTTGGTGACTATAAAGTTGATACAAAACCAAAACCTATCGTTAGTTCAGGAAAGGGAGTAGAAATGGCAGCATTACAGGAATTACTGGAAAAGGTAAAAACTTATGATTGGGGACAGAGCCGTTTAGCACTGACCGAGGTGAGCGATATCATAAAAAAGGCACACAGTTCATCTGAGGAACTGAGACAGATTGAGAAGAGTTTGCTTGGCGTACTCACTTCGGATTCAACACGGGCAGGCAAGCAGTATGTCTGCAGGGAATTGAGCATTATTGGCACAGGCCAGTCAGTTTCGACTTTGGGTAATATGCTTACAGATGAGGAAACATCCGATATGGCAAGGTATGCTCTGGAGCGGATACCCGGAGCGGCGGTCAATGCTGCTCTGAGAGGAGCTTTGAGGGAGGCAAAGGGCAAACCGAAGGTCGGCATAATCAACTCGTTAGGTCAGCGCCGTGATAAAAGAGCAGTTCGTGCTTTGAGCAGGCTGGTTGGCAATTCCGATCAGATGGTTGCCACCGCCGCTGCCGCCGCCCTTGGCCAGATAGCTGATTCCAGGGCCACCGAAGCTTTAGCGGCAGCAAAAGACAAGGCAACCGGTAAACTGCAGATGGTGGTTTTGGATTCGTATTTGAGGTGCGCCGACCAGCTTGTGGCTGATGGTAAAAAAGCTGAAGCTTTGTCCATTTACAAAGAACTCCAGAAACCGGACATGCCCAAGCCTATCCGTACCGCCGCACTGACTGGTATGCTTAACGCGGCGAAAAGGTAAAGATAAAGCATGAAAATCAAGCGTACGATTTGTAACTCATCAGCTCTTTTGTTTTTGTGTTGTTGTGCTGTTTGTTTCGGAGCCTCTGAGCAGCCGGACGAAGCTGTTGGGATAGTTCTGGACATTCTCAAAAGCGGCGATCAGGAGATGCAGGCCGTAGCTATAGCAATGGTAAAGGACATGCCCGGGACGGAAGTAACAAAAGCTTTAGTCAAAGAGCTGCCTAACCTTTCTGCCGCCAGTCAGGTACAGCTTTTGTCCGCCCTGAGCGACCGCGGTGACGCTGCCGCTTTGCCTGCTGTTATAACCGCTTTAAAGGCTGAAGACGAATCCGTTCGGATTGCGGCTCTAAAGGCGGTGGGGCAATTGGGTGACGAATCGAGTGTTGATTTATTAGCACGAACGGCGGCTGCTACAAGAGGTGCTGAGCAAAAAGCCGCTCGCGAGAGCCTGTACCGTTTGCGAGGCCCAAAGGTTGATGAAGCAATTTTGGCAGGCATTACAAAGGCGGAGCCAAAGACTAAAGTTGAACTGATTAAGAGTGTGGGTGAGCGCAATATCTCGGCAGGTGTAAGCACTTTGTTAAAAACGGCAATGGATTCGGACCGCAAAGTCAGCCTCGAATCGCTGAAGGTATTAAAGGTTATTGCCGTCCCTGAGCAATTGCCGGCGCTGGTCGAGCTTCTTTTGAATCTGCAAGGCTCATCCGGTCTCAGTGAAGCCCGGAAAATGATAGCGGCGGTCGCGCATAAAATCGAGGACAAGGACCGCCAGGCCGAGGCGGTGCTTGCAATTCTGCCTTCTGTCAAGGACGTCAAAAAGCAATGCTCTCTGCTGAGCGTGTTGGGTAAAATAGGCGACAGGAGTGCTTTGCCCCGGCTACGCGAGGCGCTGGGCAGTGACAACGAAGAAATCAGGGGAGCTGCCATTCGCGCGCTGGCGGAGTGGCCGACTTCCGAGCCGGCGGCTGATTTGTTGAAAGCGGCTGAGAATTCCGAAAACAAAGTGCACAGGATACTTGCGCTGCGAGGTTCGATTCAACTGCTTGCGCTGGATAATAAGCGTGGCGCAGAAGAGACAATCGGGATGTATAAAAAAGCGATGTCTCTGGCTCCTGACGCCGGCGAAAAGAAAAGAGTGCTGTCGGGACTGGCCAATACGAAATCTCTCGATGCGTTAACAATGGCGACAAGTTACCTTCAGGACAAGGCTTTATTACAAGAAGCGGAATCTGCGGTGGTAACAATCGCCGGTAGTATCTACGAAAATTTTCCTCAACAAACCATGGATGTATTAAAAAAGATTGTGCGAACCACAAGTAATGAAGCATTGCAAAAGCAGGCACAGGAAGTAATAAATAAGATAGATGGATCGAGTAAGCAGGTGGAGGAATAATCACAAAAAGGGAATTGGCTGAGAGTCGATACTAATTAAAACAATTTAGCAGGAGAGACAATTATGTTTTTGAAGAAGGTAAGTGCAATTTTTTCAATTAACGGGCGTAATGTTGTAATGTGTGTATCGTTGTTGGCGTTATCTGTGTTGTTGTCCTCTTGTATGGGCCCTGCGGCAGTTGATCCGACCGTCGAGGCGAGAATGGGGATAGAGAGTGCCGATTCGGCTATGGGCGACTGGGAGGGAAGCTGGAAACTGGATGATGAGAGCGATTCAGGACCTGTAGTAACCCAGGTGATAGCTTTGGGGCAAGGTAAATACAGAGCTAAGGTAATGACAGAATTTGATACCCGCGAGGAGCCGATAGCTGTGCTTGAGGGTCAGCGTGACGGCGCCCTGGTGAATTTCGCCGGGCCGGGCCGGGCCAATGACACTGAGTTTCAGATCAAGGCGGTTATTAAAGACGGGCAATTTAGCGGAAGTTTTACCGGAGATGCATCGGGAAGTTTTGTAATGGAAAAGGTGATTCGGGTATCACCTACAATGGGGGAAAAGCCGCCGGCCGGTGCGATTGTGCTTTTCAACGGTAAGGATTTTAAGCAATGGAAGCATACCGGGGAAAAACCAGGCAGCGACCTGGTGAAATGGAAATTACTGAATAATGGAGCGATGGAAGTAAAGAAGGGCAACGGTTCTATTGTAACCAGGAAAAAGTTTGCCGATTTCAAGCTGCATGTGGAATTTCGCACGCCGTTTATGCCCGATGCACGGGGTCAGGGACGCGGAAACAGCGGGGTGTACCTGCAGGAACGGTATGAAGTGCAGGTGCTTGACAGCTACGGCCTTGAAGGTAAAGACAACGAGTGCGGCGGAATCTATAAGATAGGAGAGCCTTCGGTAAATATGTGTGCGCCGCCGACACAGTGGCAGACTTACGATATTACTTTTTACGCTCCAAACGCCGACAGGAAAAACGCCCAGGTCACGGTTATTCACAATGGTGTTACCATACATGACAAACTAAAGCTTCCAAAACCGACAGGCGGGGCGCTGAATAGTGATATTAATCAACCCGGCGGGATATACCTTCAGGATCACGGCAATCCTGTGCAATACCGTAATATTTGGTTAGTTGAATTGTAACCGATGCTACTCTAAGCAACACGAGTCAAGCTAAGTATGCGTCGGTTTGAAAATATTTATTATTAACTTTTTTCGACAATTGATGATGAAAGTTTTTTATTGAGGAATACGAAAATGAAAGACCAGAAAAAAATTACCAAGCATCAGAGCAAAGTATCCCGGCGTGATTTTATGGGCGGGGCTGCGGCAGCGATGGCCTTTACGATAATACCCAGTCATGTGCTGGCCCAGCCGCCGAGTGAAAAATTAAACGTTGCTGGTATTGGTATAGGCGGTATGGGCGGTAACAATACGCGCGCTTGTGCAGATGCCGGTGCGAACATTGTTGCTTTGTGCGATGTGGACTGGGAATATGCTGCCAAGGTTTTCAAGAGATACCCGAAGGCCAAGAAATACAAAGACTTCCGTAAGATGCTGGATAATGAAAAAGACATTGAGGCTGTGGTTGTCGCTACTCCCGACCACCTTCACACAGTAGCGGGTATGGCGGCTATGCGGCGAGGCAAACACGTTTATATCCAGAAACCTCTGACTCGACTTGTGTCGGAGGCCCGTGCTTTAACCGAAGCCGCCAGGAAATACAAGGTAGTTACCCAGATGGGCAATCAGGGCCATTCAGGAAATGGTGTCCGTGACATTTGTGAATGGATATGGGCGGGTGTGATAGGTGAAGTTAAGGAAGTTCACGCCTGGACCAACCGACCCGTCTGGCCACAGGGTATCGACCGGCCCAAGGGGGAGGACCCAATCCCCGAGACGCTTGACTGGGACCTCTGGATCGGTCCGGCACCGATGCGTCCGTATGTGAAAGGTGTCTATAATCCATTCAAATGGCGCGGATGGTGGGACTTCGGCGGCGGTGCCCTGGCGGATATGGCATGCCATGTTCTGGATCCGGTTTTCAGTGCTCTAAAGTTGAAATATCCCACGAGTGTCGAAGCCTGTTGCACTCCTGTCAACAATGAAACATTCCCGCTGGCTTCGATAGTTCGCTTTGAGTTCCCGGCACGCGAAGGTATGCCTGTTGTCAAAGTTAATTGGTATGATGGCGGCATGAAACCCCCGCGGCCTGCTGAACTGGAAGATCAACGTCCGTTGAATCAAGCCAGCAGCAACGTGCTGTTTATGGGTACAGAGGGTGTCCTGCGCTGTGGCGAATATGGAGATAATCCGCAACTACTCCCGTTTACACGGATGCGTGAGTTCTCCAGAAACAAACCTCCGCAAACGCTCAGGCGCATCAAGACCAGCCACGAGGGTAACTGGATCGAGGCGTGCAAGACAGGCGGCCAGGCAACATCTAACTTCGATTACTCCGGGCCGCTTACTGAGATGGTTGTAATGGGTAATTTGGCAATTCGTCCGGAAAACGTCGGTAAAAAGCTGCTATGGGACGGAGATAATATGAAGATTACCAACGATGAGAAGGCCGACGATTACGTTCACATGCACTACCGCGAAGGGTGGTCACTGGAGATGTAATCAGAGCTATAGTTGGTTTTTTTACGGCGGATAGATATTAGTTGGTTGTGGAAAGGTGAGTTGGAAATGAAGAGAGAAAAAGACAAGCGCAAGCCTGTAATTTCACGGCGTGATTTTATGGGCGCTGCGGCGGCGGTTGCTGCCATTACGATTGTGCCGCGTCATGTGCTCGGTGGTCGTGGTCGCGTTTCGGCCAATGAGAAGCTCAATATAGCCGGCATTGGCGTTGGAGGCCGGGGCGCCAGTGACCTCCAGGCTTTGGAGAGTGAAAATTTTGTCGCCCTCTGTGATGCGGATTGGGAAAGAGCATCCGGATCGTTTAAAAAATACTCAGGTGCTAAGAAATATAAAAACTTTCGCAGGATGTTGGACAAAGAGGCAAAGAACATCGATGCTGTTGTAATTGGTGCGCCGGACCACATACATGCTCCTGCCGCGATAATGGCGATGAAGATGGGCAAGCATGTTTATTGTGAAAAGCCGATGGCTCACACAATTTACGAGGCCCGCCGGATGACGGAAGTTGCCTGCGAGACCGGAGTCGTTACGCAGATGGGCAACCAGGGACATGCCGGTGAGGGCTTACGGCTCACTTATGAGTTTATCCATGACGGCGCAATCGGCACTATTCGAGAAGTGCATGTCTGGACTGACAGGGCCGGTGCGCCTGGGAGGGCCTGGTGGCCTCAGGGCATTGACAGACCGAAAGGTTCTTCACCGGTGCCTGAAACATTGGACTGGGACCTGTGGCTTGGACCTGCCCGCTGGCGGCCTTATGCGAAGTTTAAGAACAGTAAGGGTGATCTTGTGGCATATTGCCCGTTTAACTGGCGAGGCTGGTGGGATTTTGGCTGCGGCGCGCTTGGTGATATGGCTGTGCATAATGCTGATCCGGCATTTTTCTGCCTGGACCTTGGCGCACCGATCGCCGCCGAGGCCGAGACAAGCCCGGTCAATGACGAGACCTTTCCCGTGTGGAATATCATTACATATTACTTCCCGGCAAAAGGTAATCGTCCTGCGGTAACTATGAAGTGGTATGACGGAAGTAAAAAACCGCCCAATCCCCCTGAGCTAAAGGGCAGGGAACTCCAGAGCAATGGGATTATGTTTGTCGGCAGCAAAGGCAAGATTGTCTGCGGAAGCCATGCAGGCTCACCGGCATTACTTCCGGAGGAGCTGAGCCGCTCGTATAAAAAGCCTGCCAAAACGCTGGAGCGTTCTCCGGGGCACCACAAAGAGTGGGCTGATGCATGCAGGGCGAACAAGCCTCTGGATGCGAAGGCGGGCTTCTGGTATTCCGGGCCTTTCACGGAAGCTTTGCTGGTTGGTAATCTTGCGGTCCGTTTGGGCAGGAGAGTCGAGTGGGACACTAAGACGATGCGCTGCCCCGACGCACCTGAGGCGGACAATTACATTACCAAGTTTTACCGTGTGGGATGGTCAGTGTAGTAGTTTAAATTAAACAGTTGAATGGTTTGTTGGTTTTTTCCAATAAACCATTCGCTGATTTTTGATAGTAACGAATGCAAAATTTAAGAGGAGTGTTCTTATGGGAGGCCAGAGTAGAACTTCCAAACGACAGAGGGTAGATGTTGTAAAAAAACATCATCGGACAAATAAGAAAGATGCCGGATTATCCCGGCGAGATTTTGTGAGAGCGGCGACAACAGCGGCGGCATTTACTATAGTGCCTCGATATGTGCTTGGAGGTGCTGGTCATGTTCCTCCGAGCGAGAAGCTCAATATCGCAGGTATCGGTATAGGCGGACGGGGCGCAGGCGACCTGCAAGAGGTCAGCAGTGAAAATATCGTTGCACTGTGCGATGTGGACCAAAAATATGCAGCACGCATATTCAAGACTTATCCGAACGCTAAAAAGTATCGTGATTTCCGCAGGATGCTGGATAAAGAGGACAAGAACATCGATGCGGTAGTAATAGCTACACCCGACCACACACATGCTGTAATTTCTATGAAGGCAATCAAAATGGGCAAGCATGTGTATTGCGAAAAACCATTGGCCCATTCGATATATGAGATCCGCAAAGTAACCGAGGCGGCAAGGGAAGCTGGGGTTGCAACCCAATTGGGCAACCAGGGGCAGGCCTCTGAATCAACTCGCTTAGTATGCGAATTTATCTGGAATGATGCAATCGGTGCTGTTCGCGAGGTCCATTCCTGGAGCAACAGGCCAATCTCACCTCGCGGGATTGACCGGCCCAAGGAAACCCCGCCCGTGCCTGAGGGGCTTGACTGGGATTTATGGCTTGGCCCGGCACCCTGGCGTCCTTACCATCCCTGCTATCTGCCTTTTAGCTGGCGCGGCTGGTGGGATTTTGGAACAGGAGTTTTAGGTGATATCGGCTGTCATCAGTTCGCTCCGATTTTTCGGGCCTTGAAACCGGGTTATCCGACATGCGTTGATGCCTGCTCCAGCGGAGTGAATTCCGAAACGGCGCCGCTGGCGTCTATGGTTCGCTATGAATTTCCTTCGAGGTACGATTTTCCTGAGCTGGAACTGACCTGGTATGATGGCGGACTGATGCCAAAGCGGCCTAAAGAGCTTAAAGAAGGTCTGCGTTTTGGCGATGCAGATGACAATCTGTTTGTGGGCGACAAGGGCAAGATGTTGGGCCACAGACTCCTGCCAGAATCGAGGAATCAGGAGTACGGCAAGCCCCCGAGGATTCTGGCTCGTTCGCCCGGCCATCATAAAGAGTGGCTCGATGCGTGCAAAGGCGGCCCGCCGGCCGGTTCAAATTTCGATGTATCAGGACCTATGGCCGAAGTGGTTTTATTAGGCAATATTGCCCTGCGCATGGGTCAGAAATTATACGAGAAGGGTCTTAAACTGTATTATGACGGCCCGAATATGAAGATTACCAACTTGCCTGAAGCAAACAAATACATCCGCAGCGAATATCGTGATGGGTGGACCTTATAGCTTGAGGTTGAGCAAGTGATAACGTACTCGCCGATTTTGTGAGTGATGGGTAAGAATCAACTTTAAATATAATAAGGAATATTCTTATGAAAGACCGCAAAAAGCCAGATGAAAAACAAAACAAAAAAATATCTCGACGTGATTTTATGGGTGCTGCAGCGGCAGTAACGGTGTTCACCATTGTCCCTCGGTCGGTTCTGGGAGGCCGGCGTAATATCGCTCCGAGTGAGAAGCTCAATATAGCCGGTATTGGCGTATCGGGAAGAGGCTCAGGAGACCTGCAGGCTGTTGAGAGTCAGAATATCGTAGCTCTGTGTGATGTCGATTGGAAACATGCAGCAGGTACATTTCGACGTTATCCCAATGCGAGAAAGTATAAAGATTTCCGCATAATGTTAGATAAAGAAGATAAGAACATTGATGCGGTAGTGGTAGCTACTCCGGACCACGTTCACGCGGTTGCGTCAATGGCGGCCATCAAGAGAGACAAGCACGTTTATTGCGAGAAACCGCTGACACACACGGTTTATGAAGCGCGTATGATTGCCAAGGCGGCCCGAGAGCACAAGGTCGCTACACAAATGGGAAATCAGGGGCAGGCTGAAGAGGGACCCCGGCTGACGAGCGAATATATCTGGGCCGGTGCAATAGGGCCGGTTCGCGAGGTGCACGTATGGACCGACAGGCCTCTGAATGGTATTAACGCTGTATATTGGCCTCAGGGTATAGATCGCCCCGAAGGCAAAGACGATATACCGACCACACTGGATTGGGATCTATGGTTGGGCCCGGCTCCATGGCGGCCATATAAGGGCAACAGAACGTATTGTCCATTCGTTTGGCGCGGCTGGTGGGACTTCGGAACAGGAGCGCTGGGAGATATCGGCTGTCATAGTATTGACCCTATCTGGCGGGCCCTGAAGCTCAAATGCCCCGTCAGCGTTGAAGCGAGCTGTACATTAGTCAATAATGAAACATATCCGGTGGCGTCTATGGTAACATATCATTTCGATGCTCGCGAGGACATGCCGCCGCTCAAGATGACCTGGTACGATGGCGGATTAAGACCGCCGAGACCGGATGAGTTGAAAGAAGGTCAGCAGTTTGGCACGAACGGTACGCTGTTTGTCGGCGATAAGGGGAAAATGCTCGGGTACACGATTATACCGGAATCGTTAAGGAAGGAGTTTGGCAAGCCGCCTAAGGTTCTGGAACGCTCGCCCGGCCATCATCAGGAATGGATAGATGCGTGTAAGGGAGGCAAGCCTGCGGGTTCTAATTTTGACCATGCAGGGCCACTGGCCGAGGCGGTGCTTCTTGGTAATGTTGCTCTGCGCCCGGAAATAAAAAAGAAGCTGACAAATCAAAGTCTGCTCTGGGACGGGCCCGGTTTTAAGTTCACAAACATGCCTGAGGCCAATCAGTACCTACATTATAAATATCGCGAGGGATGGAGTCTTTAGTTTAGGTTTTAAGGTAAATTAAATACTCACCCATAATGCGAAAAAGAAGATATTAGAGGAATATTGTTATGAAAGACAGTCAAAAACTGAGCAAAAAACAAAACAGAAAAATAACGCGACGTGATTTTATGGGTGCTGCAGCGGCGACAGCGGCGTTTACCTTTGTTCCCCGGCACGTCATGGGAGGCGCCCGTTATACCTCGCCGAGCGAGAAGCTGAATGTTGCCTGCATCGGCGTATCGGGTCAGGGCGGCAGTGATGTTGGACAGGTGAGTTCGGAAAATTTAGTGGCATTTTGCGATGTCGATTGGAAACATGCCGACGGTACTTTCAAGCGTTATCCGAATGTGAAGAAGTACCGTGATTTTCGCAGGATGCTTGATAAGGAAGGCAAAAACATCGATGCTGTTACCGTATCGACACCGGATAATATCCATGCCGTCGCTGCTATGAGGGCAATCAAGATGGGCAAACACGTCTATTGCCAGAAGCCGTTGGCGCATGATGTTTTTGAAGTCCGTCAGCTTACCGAAGCGGCTCGAAAATATAACGTAATGACGCAGATGGGAATTCAGATTCACGCTGAAGACACCGTCAAGGTTGTGGTTGAAATTGTAAAGTCGGGGATGATTGGTAAGGTGCGAAAAGTTGATATTTTCAGTAATAAGAACTGGGGCGGTGGCACTAGGCCTCAAGAGGGGCAGCCTGTACCTGAAACGCTCGATTGGGATTTGTGGTTGGGCCCGGCCCCGTGGCGGCCTTATCATAAGACTTATTTGCCCGGTCAGTGGCGGCGCTGGTGGGATTTTGGTACAGGGACTTTGGGTGATATGGGCTGTCATATAATAGATCCGGTTTTTTGGGCGCTCGATCTGGAATATCCGATAAGCGTCGAAGCGCATCCGGCCGAATTTAGCGATGAAACTTATCCGGTGAAGACAGTCGTTCGATGGGAGTTTCCCGAACGGGGTAATTTGCCGCCGGTTACAGTAACCTGGTATGACGGCGATAACCGGCCCTTCCTGCCGAGAGAGCTTGAGCCGGGACGCAAGCTGCCCGGTCAGGGCGAATTATATTACGGCGAAAAAGGTACTTTAATGGCACCGCACATGGGCGGACCGAGGCTGATACCTGAATCCAGGATGAAGGGCTTCAAGGTAGAACCGTTTTTACCGAGGGGAGTCAACCATTACCAGGATTGGATAAGGGCGTGTAAGGGCGGCCCGAAGCCTTCGGCCAGTTTCGATTACTCGGGTCCTTTGAGCGAAACTATACTGTTAGGTAACGTGGCGGCTCGTGCAGGGAAAAAGCTATTCTGGGATGGGCCGAACTTCAAAATTACCAATGTATCTGATGGCGACAAATACCTCAAACGAGAATATCGTGAAGGTTGGAGTTTATAATTGCCGGGAGCCTCTCAAAATGAATTTTTCGAGGCTCATTATACTATTTGTTGGGGAATAACGTCTTATTAACAGGAGAAATAGAAATGAACAAAGAAACAAAACTTATTGTTGGTGTACTGGCTATTGTTTTGTGTGTTAGCTGGGCACATCAGGCAAACGCTGGTGATATTAATGGCTGGAAGCTGGGCATGCAGGCGTACAGTTTCAATCGCTTCACATTTTTCGAGGCGGTTGATAAAACCAAAGCACTTGAAATGCGCTATATCGAAGTTTATCCAGGCCAGCAAATGAGCAAGGAAAACCCCGATGTCAAGACTGACCACAATATGTCTTCCGCAGACAGGAAAATAATGCTTCAAAAGCTCCGGGAAGCGGGAGTAAAACTTACAAACTACGGCGTAGTGTCGCTACCGAACGATGAGGCGGAATGTCGAAAGGTCTTCGATTTTGCCCTGGATATGGGAATCGAGACGATTGTCTCAGAGCCGCCTGAGGACGCGTTTGACCTCGTAGAAAGATTATGCAACGAATATAAGATTAACGTTGCCATTCACAATCACCCCAAACCTTCGCATTATTGGAATCCTGATACGGTGCTGAAGGTTTGCAAGGGACGCAGCGTACGAATAGGTGCCTGTGCTGATACAGGCCACTGGATGCGCTCGGGTATAAATCCGGTCGAGGCGATCAAGAAGCTCAAAGGCCGTATTATAAGTCTTCACATCAAAGATTTGAACGAGTTTGGCAATCGCGATGCGCACGATGTGATATGGGGTACAGGGGCAGGCGATTTCAAGGATATTTTAGCCGAGCTTGACCATCAGAAGTTCAAGGGTGTATTCTCAATTGAATATGAGTATAACTGGCTGAACTCGATGCCGGAAATTTCAGGCTGCGTTGCGTACTTCAGGAAGGCAGCGGCCGGATTGAGCGATGTCGAGTACAAGGACGTTTTCAAGAAGGATCTCTCGAACACTATCATGGAAGCCGGTTCCTGGGCTTTTGACGGCGACGGCGTCCTGACGCCCACGCCCCAAGGCCATGGCACTATCTGGACAAAAGAGCGCTACGGCAACTTCATACTCGAACTCGACTACAAAGTTCCCGAACGCGGCAACAGCGGCGTCTTCATCCGCGGGGCCGATCTGAAAAACTGGATCAACACCACTATCGAAATCCAGATTCACGCCACTACCGACGGAACCAAGCACGGCCAGAACGGAGCCGTCTACGATTGCCTCTCGCCCTCGAAAGACGCCAACAATGGGCCGGGCAAGTGGAACCACTATGTCATCACCTGTCTGGACAATAAGATTTATATCAATCTTAACGGTGAAGATATTATCGATATGGACCTGAATCAATGGACCGAAGCCGGTAAGAATCCCGGTCCTCCAGTCGCCGCTGGAACCAGGAACAAGTTCCGCTACGCCTACAAGGACATGTCGCGTGAAGGGCATATTGGCTTCCAATATCACGGCAATCCCGTCTGGTTCAGAAATCTCAAAATCAAATCGTTCGACTAAGATTATTTACAATGAGGTAGTTACATATGAAAATTATGAAAAATAAATCGTTCGCCTGTAACGGTATGGTTCATACTGTCACGGTATTGGCTATTATTTTGTTTCCGACATTTATAATAGGCCAGATGGGGACTGCACTTGCGGGCGATTCAAATTCATCCGAGGGATGGGACTCACTGTTCAACGGTAAGGACCTGAACGGCTGGGACGGTGATATGCGGCTATGGTCGGCCAAGAATGGTGTTATTCGGGGAGAAACCACTCCTGAGAACCCGACTCGCGGCAATACTTTCCTTATCTGGCGCGGCGGAAAGCTGCGGGATTTTGAGCTGCGTTTGAAATTCCGTCTTCGTAACGGTAACTCCGGCGTGCAGTACCGCAGTAAGGAAGTGGACAAGTGGGTCGTCAGCGGTTATCAGGCAGAAGTTGAGAACAATCCAGGCAAGGTCGGTTTCCTATACCATGAAAGAGGCCGGGGATGGCTGGTCAATGTCGGTGATATGATGGTCATCGATAAAGACGGCAATAAGGATGTCATCGGGAACGTCTCCGATAAAGATGAGCTTATAAAGGAAGGCTACTATAAGGACAAAGACTGGAACGAGTATAGAATCATCGCTCAGGGCAACCATTTGGTGCATTATCTCAATGGCTATCAGACAATGGAGCTGATAGACAACGATCGCCTAACCAATCCCGGCGACCCGAAGGACACTAAAGGGGCTGCAAGAGAAGGTATCCTTGCGCTTCAAATACATGCCGGTCCACCTATGCTTGTTGAGTTCAAGGACATCCGCATTAAAAATCTACCGCCGAAATATGGTGACGCAGTCTTATTATTCAACGGCAAAAACCTCGACGGCTGGGCGGTCAAGGGTGAGAAGGAAAAGAGCAAATGGGTAGTCGGCAAAGCGAAGATGTCGCCTGATGATCCGAAGATGCTGGTAAAGGTCGATGGCCAGGGTGAAATGATAAATCTGGCCGCTGAGCACGGTGATAGCATAGATATATACTCCAAAGCAAAATTCGGCGACTGCCGTATCGAGCTGCAGGTGATGGTGCCTAAAGAGTCTAATTCCGGAATCTATGTTATGGGTGAATATGAGATCCAGGTGCTGGATAGCTGGGGAAGAGAAAAAATGGGCCCAGGTGATATGGGAGCGATTTACGGTGCCGGTGCACCTTTAGTGAATGCCTCCCTGAGGCCCGGTCAATGGCAGAAGTATGTTATTGAATTTAAGGCTCCGAGGTTCGACGCCAACGGTAAAAAAA
Source organism: uncultured Pirellulales bacterium (assembly GCA_964537355.1). GTDB lineage: Bacteria > Planctomycetota > Phycisphaerae > Sedimentisphaerales > Anaerobacaceae > NIOZ-UU13. The sequence continues at coordinate 25,503 of CAZIAN010000005.1, forward strand.
TCAGTCATGCGACATTCAAAAAGATAGAACTCAACGGGCAGTTGCTGCACAAGAAGAACCTCGAAATGACGGAAGGAGTAACGGGTGGCCCTCTGACAGGCAGGGAAGGGCCTTTCGGGCCGATTATGTTCCAGGGCAACCACGGTCCTGTGGCGTATCGCAATATAATAGTGAAACCTTTGGTAGATTAGCTTCTGTATAACTGCCGAAAACGGGAACAGGCTATGTTAAGCACATGGCAGGGTTATCTCAGTTTTTTCGGTAGAACGAACAGAAAAAATCGTCAAGTGTGTGCTTGACAGTGGTATATCGCGGCGTTATATTACGTGGCAATAGAAAATTGATGATTAGTGTAATATGTTAAATTTATGGAGCTGACAGAAAGATGATGAATAATCAAATATCTGACAAGAAAATTAACAGACGTAGTTTCCTTCGTACGACAGCAGCGGCAGGGGCCGGATTAGCATTTTCGCCGGTGGTTTTGGGACAGGCAGGCGGCGGCGATGATATTAACATAGCTCTGCTCGGTTGCGGGGCCGAGGGGCAGGTCCTGATGAACTCCATCCTTAAGATACCGGGTATTCGAGTCAAGGCGGTTTGTGATATTTGGACAGATTTTAATCAGAAACGCGTATCCCGCCTGTTGAAGAGATATCGCCATGAGAACAATACTTATGTTGATTACGAGGACATGCTTGCTAAGGAAAAGGACCTTGATGCTGTGGTCATTGCCACGCCGGACTTCTGGCACGCCAGGCATACTATTGCCTGTCTGGAAGCGGGGCTGCATGTCTATTGCGAAAAAGAGATGTCCAATAAACTCGAAGATGCTAAAAAGATGGCAGAGACTGCAAAGCGAACCGGCAAGTTATTGCAGATAGGTCATCAGCGCCGCAGTAATCCAAAGTACAGATACGTCTATGATAAAATAATCACTGACGCAAAGCTGCTTGGCAAGATTACCTGTATCAATGGTCAGTGGAACCGCAGCAAGACGGCGTGTGAAGATTTAGGTTTTCCGAGGAATGCTCCTATCGACGAACCAACACTGAAAAAGTATGGTTACGACTCGATGCAGCAATTCAGGAACTGGCGCTGGTATAAGGGGCTTGGAGGCGGCCCGATTGTTGACCTCGGCTCGCACCAGATAGACATATACAGCTGGTTCCTTGGCACTAATCCCAAGGCCGTGATGGCCAGCGGCGGCGTCGACTACTGGAAACCGCCAGTTCGTAAAACAGCGCACGAATGGTATGACAATGTGATGGTCATTTATGAGTACCCTGTTGGTGACCGAACCGTCAGGGCGTTCTATCAGACCATAACTACCAACAGCAGCAAGGGATACTATGAAAACTTTATGGGCGATGAAGGCTCACTGGAAATTTCGGAAGCTTCGGGACGGAATACTATATACCGTGAAGCGTGGGTTCCCGCTACGAATTGGGAAAAATGGATCAAGATGGGTATCATCAAGGAACCTGACAAAAAGGAAGAGGAAAAGCCCGCAGGCGATGCCGTGCTTGACGTGCGGGAATCGCCGAAACCCCCAAGTTATGATATACCTGTAAGTATGGGCGATAAACCATATCACCAGCCGCATCTTGAGAACTTCTTCGATGCGATTCGCGGCAAGGCCAAGCTGAATTGCCCCGGTGAAATCGGGTACGAAACAGCGGTTACGGTATTGAAGGTTAATGAAGCGGTAGCAGCCGGCAGGAAGCTGGAGTTCAAGCAGGGAGACTTTGAAGTATAAAAAATGCTTGTTAGAAATATATCGTTCTGTACAATTGCTTCGATGAATGTTAAAACGCTTAGAGGAAAGGATTGACTGTACATTGAAAAAAGGATTGATATTAACAGGCTTTTTGTGTTTGTTGGTATTGTGCCTGTCTGCACTTACAGTTTGCTTCGAAAACGAAGCCGTGGGGGCTGAAACCCCGGGCAAACTTCTTGGCGATGAAAGTGACGGCAGCCGGGCACATCCAACTCACCTTATTCCTCTGGTTGCTGGAAATGAAGACGGCGAGATGGGAGGAGAAATTTACCCTACTGACGACCCTCTTCTGCCGTTTTCACAGCGCTGGACCTGCGGATTGTGTCACAGTTACGGGGTAATCAGCAAAGGCTGGCATTTCAATTATATTGATCCGAACATAGCTCCCGGTCGGCCGGGGGAGCCCTGGATACTTGCAGACGCTCGGACAGGTACTCAGATTCCTCTATCGTATCGCTCGTGGCCGGGGACTTTCAAGCCCGAACAGCTTGGGCTCTCAAGCCGCGAATTTGTCAGGCTCTTCGGCCGACATACACCCGGCGGCGGGGCCGGAGAGCTTCAAACCGAAGATCCGGATGAGATTATGCGAGAGTATGTCTCGGGCAAACTTGAAATTAACTGTTTGAGCTGTCATGATGGAGAGTTCACTCACAATCAGGGCGAATATTTTCTCCAGATAGCTCGGGGGAATTTCCGATGGGCTGGGGCCGCTACCTGTGGATTTGCTTCTGTCAGCGGGTCGGCTGATGATATGCCGGATACTTACGACCCGTTCATGCCGGAGCCGCCGGAAGATGCGAAAAAGGTTCCGCCGACTATCAAGTATCGCGAAACTGCTTTCGATCACGAGAACAAAGTCTATTTTAATATTGTAAGAGAGGTTCCCAACAACAGATGTTACTTCTGCCATTCCAACCTGTATCTTGAGGCTGAAGATACGGAAAAGTGGAACACAAATGAGGATATTCACCTGAAGGCCGGCCTGAAATGTGTTGACTGTCACCGTAACGGTATTGACCATGATATTACACGCGGGTATGGAGGTGAGTCCTCTGCTTCGACAAATCATTTAGCGGACACTTTATCATGCGAAGGCTGCCACCTTGGAGAAAAAGATTCCTCATCGCCGATGGCCGGGCGGTTTGGCGCACCGGTTCCGGAGCATCGTGGTATTCCTCCGGTGCATTTTGAGAGATTGACCTGCACCGCCTGTCACTCGGGTCCATGGCCGGCAGAAAAAACCGTTCTGACTAAAACTTCACGGGCTCATCGACTGGGAACGATTGGTGTAAACAAATCCCACGAGGCGCTTCCACATATTAGCTCCCCTGTTTTTGCTGAGCATGGGCGGATAGGCACGGATGTTATTATTGGTAGACGCCTGTTCAGGGGAGTCGGCAAGATAGCACCTCATAAGGTGGTATGGCCCGCCTTTTGGGGGATTATAAAAGACCAGGATGTTACACCGATTAATTTCGAGGTTGTCAAACAAACGGTCGGCCAGGTTCTCGCCAATGAAAAGCTGTCTGCTTCCGGTGATTGGCCTTTCCTTTCCGAAGAACACGTTACCGAGGCTCTAAAATCGCTAAAAGGGGCGGTTGAAGGCGAACCTGTTTATGTTAGCGGCGGCAAAGTTTACAGCCTTGATGATTCAGGCAAACTTTGGAGTGAAGAGCATAAGGCGGCTAAGCCGTATTTATGGCCTATAGCACACAATGTCAGGCCGGCGGCTCAGTCATTAGGTGTTCGTTACTGCACGGATTGCCATGCCACGGATGCACCTTTCTTCTTCGGCGATGTTGCTGTTGACTCTCCTGTTGTCACGGGCCGTGGAACTAAACAAATGGTCGAGTTTCAGAATGTTGATCCGTCCTATGCCCGGGCATTTGCTTTTTCATTTGTTTTCCGCCCCATGATGAAAATAATTTCTCTTTGTTCATGTGCGATAATAGCTGTGGTTTTATTATTGTATGCACTCAAGGCCCTGGCTTGTGTTGTGAAGGTGTTGGCCGGGTCGGATTAGCAGTTCGATTGAAAGTATGTGATAAATATGTTTCAAAAGATTTCAATAATCGCTTTGATAATAACATTGGTAGTTATTGTACTTCACCGCATAGCTGTGCCTTCCAAAAAGAAACATACCGGTAATCCTGGAAAGGAGCGAAGCCTTATGGGTGTTTTGAGGATTCTGGTATATCTTTTGGCACTGCTTTGCTTTGTGGTCTTGGCGATTACCGGCTTTTATCCGACGCTCATTTTGGGCAAACACATTTCAGGTTATTCGGTAATGGTGCATGCCACTTTCGCACCTGTTTTCGCGGTCTGTTTGGCTGTTTTAGCTATAATGTGGGCGCGATCTTGTCGCTTTACCGGTGGCGATTGGCCTTGGTTCGAGCACATTGTTAAGTGGATTACTTTATTCAAAAGTTCCGGCGATGAAACTCCATGTAAAAGCTCCGGCCTCGGGCAAAAAATAGCATTTTGGTTGATAATCTTTTTGGCTTTGCCGTTAATTCTTTCGATTGTCCTGAGCATGTTTCCGCTTTTTGGGACTCATTGGCAGGAATTGCTTTTAAGTATGCATCGTTACACTGCTTTGGTATTCGCAATGGTTGCAATTATGCATACTTACTTTATAATCCGAACATAAAATGCAGGGATAATGCCCGGTTGAGCTGCAACTGGGTGTTTGTTGGGTGGCCCTTTTTGTGGCTTAGCGCAAAAGAGGGTGCCCGCATTGGTCGGAAAGGAGAGAATGCCGATGGGGAAGGTAAAGGTGGCCGTTGTAGGGCTCGGGTTTGGAGCTGAGTTCATTCCTATTTATCAAAAGCACCCCGACTCTGAGTGTTATGCTATTTGCCAGAGAAACGAAGACCACCTCAATGAAATAGGCGACCAGTTTGGTATAAAAAGAAGGTTCACCAAATTCGAAGATTTGTTAAGTATAGACGAGCTGGATGCTGTCCATGTAGTTTCACCCATAGCCGACCATGCCCGGATGACAGTGGCTTCTTTGGACGCAGGCAAACATACCGCCTGTACCGTCCCGATGGCTACTACCACAGAGGATTGTCTTGCAATAGCTAAGTCGCGGAAAAAGTCCGGCAAGGTATATATGATGATGGAGACGGCTGTGTACAGTCGGGAGTTCCTCTATGCGAAAGAGCTTGTGGAATCCGGGAAATTGGGTGATATTCAGTTTCTGCGAGGTTCGCATCAACAGAATATGGGATTGCCGGGCTGGCCGGATTACTGGTATGGTTTCCCGCCTATGCACTATGCGACCCATGCCATCAGTCCTCTTTTGTGGCTTGCGCAGAAAAAAGCGGAATCTGTGGTCTGTCACGGCTCGGGCCGAATTCAGGAAGATTATATCAAACTCTACGATTCGCCTTTCGCGATTGAAACCGCTATTATCAAACTTGCCGATTCGGACCTTGCCTGCGAGGTAACGCGGTCACTGTTTAATACGATTAGACAGTATAGAGAAAGTTTCGATGTATATGGTACTAAGCTTTCATTCGAATGGGAGCAGGTTGCCGGTGACGATCCGGTGATTTATTCCAACTACGAAGATGCCGAAAGGGTGAAAGTGCCGGATTATGGGCATTTGCTTCCGAAAGAAATAGCTCCCTTCACGGGGCGGGGCGTCTATGATGAAGAGCATGAACATACTTCCTTTATTCAGGGCAGCGGACACGGCGGTTCTCATCCTCATCTGACTCATGAGTTTATTTCTGCGATTGTCGAAAACAGAGAATCGGCGGTAGATGCCAGGGCCGCGGCAAACTGGACTATGGCGGGGATATGTGCTCACGAATCGGCAATGAGCGACGGCAGGAGAATCCAAATCCCGCCTACAGATTAATTTTTCAGTTGTTTCATATTTTAGGTGAGCATATTATATTGGATAAATATCCGGCTCCGGTGCCGGGTGGGGTTTAATTAGGTTTTAGTTAGGAGAATAGATTATGAGTAATGGAATGCTGCCAGATTATGTCAGTATGGCCAAGCCGAATCCGCCGGCAAACCGGGCGCCCTGGTACAAGAACACGGCACCGACTTACGCGGGTATCTTCCTGTGGTTCGTATTCTGGAGCCAGGCGCCGAGCGGCGGTGGTTCCGAACCTGGCGGCGTGCTCGGCCAGGGTATTGGAGTGGCGCTTCTGGGTTTGGTTGTAGCGGCGCTTCTTTGTCATTTTTTGTTCTATTTGGTTCCTGGCCTGCTGGGTATGAAAACCGGACTGCCGCTGTATGTTGTTGGAACATCGACATACGGTACGCAGGGTGGTTTCCTTATGCCGGGTTTTATGATGGGAGTCCTTCAATTCGGCTGGCTTGGTGTCAATTCCTATTTCGCCTCGCTGGCTCTTGCACCGCTGTTCGGGGGTAGTGCCGCCGCAGCAAAAATCATAGCGGTGATATGGGCTATTGTGGCGGCGTTTGTCGGACTTAAAGGTATCCAATATGTTGCGAAGGTTGCAACGTTCTTGCCTCTGATCCCGCTGGCGATTCTGGCAATAATGCTGGCCAAGACATTAGGCGGGATAGGTGATTTCAATGTCGATGCTCTGGTTACAGCAGGTACCGTTGATGGTGGGGCGACAGGTGGTTTAAGCTTCTTCGGAGTAATAGCTTTGAGTATAACGTTTGTAGTCGGCTTCTTCGCTACCGCGGGAGCTGCGGGTGTTGACTTTGGCATGAACAACAAGGATGAGAAAGATGTACAAATGGGCGGTCTTATTGGAATCGCCTTGGCAACAATCGTATCGGCGGGGGCTGCTATTCTGATTGCTGCCGGTGCATTCGGTAAGACGGGTACATATGCCATGAATCCGGCTGATGCCGGTTTTATGGGTGACCTGATGGGCTCTGCGGGCGCCGGAAAGACAATGGCGTTGTTGCTGGCGGTTGCAGCGTTTCCGCCTGCGTGCTTCTCTTCATTTATCGCGGCCAATAGCTTCAAAACTACCTTACCCAAGGTCAATCCGTTTATATCTGTGGGAGTCGGTGCTGCGGTGAGTATCATTCTTGCAGTAACCGGTTGGGCAGGCAAAGCGGGTGCCGTTTTTACCGTGATCGGTGCTTCATTCGGGCCTATTTGTGGTGCGATGATGGTTGACTATTTGATGGCGGGCAAGAAGTGGGCCGGCCCAAGGGCCGGTTGGAACCTTGCCGGCTGGATATCCTGGGTGGTCGGCTTTATCGTAGGAATTGCTCCGCTTGTTGGAATTGCCAATATTCCGGCCGCACCGTTGGTGGCTTTCATCATAGGTGCCGTGCTATACTTTATTCTGGCGAAAGCCGGACTCGAGCCGAAAGTTCTTGAAATGTCTGCTGCTGTCCCGGCCCCGGTTGAAAGCGCACCACAGGAGACACCGGCAGAGGATAAAGCAGGCGAATAAAAGCAGGATTGAGAGCAAAGGCTCAGTGATTTTGCTGATTATTTTGATTAATCTATTATTAACGGCAGGGATTTAGTGTTCCTGAATTCCTGCCGTATTTTTTTACTTAAAAAATATTATCGAAGCTAAATAGAGTATTA
>CAZIAN010000006.1:0-30577 GCA_964537355.1 uncultured Pirellulales bacterium
CGAAAAAGGACAGGATTTACGATTGTAGAGTTGTTAGCAGCCCTTGGGATAATCGCGTTGATGGTCAGTCTTCTTATCCCTGCTTTAAGTGTAGTGCGCAATAAAGCAAAAGAGACAAAGCAAAGGGCCCAGTTTATGACAATCAGTCTGGCCCTGACGGCTTTTATGAACGACTATGGCGACTATCCCAGGTCTGACTGGTCATTGCCGACCGGACCGGGGATGAGCAGCGATTACTGCGGCGCGCAAAAGCTCGCGGAAGCTCTTGTAGGCTGGGACCTGCTGGGATTCCATCCAAAATCAGATTTCAGATCTAACGGGCGTAACAACAATGGAGAATATATATACGACGTGAATAATCCCGTTTACTTTGACCAGAGAAAAGGCCCCTATCTGGAGCTTGCAACCGCCAGTGCTTTCAGGTTAGGTAATATTTCAGCTTTTTACCCAGGTTTGTACAATAACACTGCACCTTTGGCGCCGAATACTTTTGTTCTTTGTGATGTATTCGGCAAAAATAAAGTAACGTTTTCCAATGGCAAGACGGCCAAGGCGGGAGCGCCAATCCTTTATTACAGAGCAAACGCTCACGGAAAAACCATACATGAAATTTACAATGCTCTGGATAATGACGCTATTGTTAATATAAAACAAACAGCGGATGCCAAGATTCATCCCCTAGCGGATCCAAGCGGCCAATATCAGTATTTTTACAATTATATCCTGGATCCGAAGATAACCGCGAGACCCTGGCCTTACAGGCCGGATTCTTATATATTGATTTCCGCGGGGGCAGATGGTCTTTACGGGACAGGCGATGATGTTCGCAACTTTGGCAATTAAGCCCTCCATCCACTCCCAATCGAGTAAGCTAAAGCTATGAAAAGGTATAAATACAAGTATGGCATGACTCTCGTCGAGATATTAGTTGTGGTCGCAATAATCGCAATGCTGGCTACAATAGTAATCGGCATCGCTTCTCGTATCAATGATCAGTCCAAAGAAAAAGGCCTTGAATCTACCTTCACAGTACTGGAATCCGCCCTGCAGGAATATTGTGAGGGCACAGGCAAATTTCCCGAACAGCCTGAAAAGAATTTCGCAAATGCGCTTATGCATTCGGAATATCTTTACAGAGAGCTTGACCTGATGCCAGAGTCGCGGAAGATACTGGGAAGAATCACCGAATCCCTGGTAAAGAACGAATACGGAACTATTGATACGCCTCCGGAGATATATGATCCGTGGGGAATAGTAATAGATTATATATATTTCGCCGGAGATAATTTTCCGGAGCTGGTATCGGCCGGGCCTGACAAAAATTTCGGCACTGCCGACGACATAAGCAACAAACAATAATTGGTAAAATATGTATCATGAATAATGTGCAGATTATCATAATAACCAAAATTCGGCTTGCCCAGGTAATGCTATGAATTATAAACCGCAAACTAAAACCGGTTTTACATTGACAGAGATGGTGGTTGTTCTTGCAACCATGTCGCTGCTTGTCGCTTTTGGTTTGCCGGTTATGCGTATGATTCGTGAATCGTTCGAATCCAAGACCGGCGGCAAAAGCATGATAAGCGCCGCTCTGTCCAGCGCCCGTGCGATCGCTACAAAGGAACAGCATTATGCCGGAATAAGGTTCCAGCGGGATTCAGCCGGCAATCAATATATGATTTTTATAATACATGATTTCGAAAAAACAGGCTTGAATCCAGGTTTTCGAGCGGTCCAAAATCTCAAGCCAACAAAGCTGCCTAATAGTATGGGTGTAATGGATTCAATGGTCAGAATTAATCACGGCACAAATTGGACCGATGCTGAAAAACTCCTCGACGAACCGCTTAATGCGGCCTATCTTGATGACACGAATCCACAGAATTTAGGGCCGGACCAAAAAAACAGATATATTACTGATACGTCCAGCTTTTCAATTGTTTTTTCGCCGAACGGCAAGCTGGTAATGCACGATGTTCGCGTAAGAAACAGGGATGGAATTTATCAGCCTGACAACAGTCTGCCCAATAAAGTATCAATGGACAGTATCTTTAATTCACCTCAGAATATAACTATGCACGGGGTGGGTAAATTCATCCAGGATGATTATGCTGAACTTGGCCTGGGAGCGGAATTGAGCCGAAACAGTTTCATTATATATGACAAAATACGTTTTGATAAACTAAATGCCATTGAAAGATTTAATTATTTAAGCAGTCTGGAACCGGTCTATATAAATCCATATACGGGAACTATTATCTCAACGGATTGATGAGCTTATGAGAAATACACGACCATATAGAGGTTTCTCTCTTATCGAAGTTTTGTTAGCTGTCGGCACGCTCGCTATTGGTATGATTTTTATCGGAGGCACATTTCTCACCGGTATTCATTTTTCAACTATATCCACAGAGCGAACTATCGCGGCGGTTGCCGCCGACGAAGCCTTTGCAAAAATCAGATTGTACGGCATTAATTTGACCGACCCTAATTTAGTTGTTGACCAACTGACACCATTGGAAGCATTAAACACAATCGCTGCCGAAGAATTTGCATATCCTTCGATAACGAGCCTGGCTGAGAAACAGTATTACTGGTCTGCGTTGTGCAGACAGATTGGTTCCGACTCGGCCAACCGGCTTGTGCAGGTAACGGTTTTTGTCAGCAGAAAAGTGGGCAATAGCACAATGTATCCCGGTGGCTATCAAAGGCCTGCGCCTATTAAAGTCGATGTTTCAACTGTTGGCGGGGCAGGTAGCGAAAATAAACTGACCATAAATGTCGCAGGCGAGGAACTATATATAAATGGCGGCAGTACCATTGCAGACAACCAGACGGGCCGGCTTTATCGAGTCCTACGACGCGACCCGGTTGCTCCCAATATAATCCTTCTCGATAGGCCATGGTTGGAAGGGCCGAACAGCTCAGTATGGGTAGTACCGCCACCAGTCGGCGGCGGCAGGTATCCCTGTATGGCAATATATCAAAAGGTAATTAGATTTTGAAATGTGGATTACACAGATTATAAGCGATTGACTGTTTCTGTGGACTATGAATTACGAAACCCGAAACAATAAAGCCTTTACTTTAATTGAGATTCTTGTAGCTATCGGTATCCTGGCTATAGTTATGTCGTTTTCGAGCGTCATTTTCAAGGTCAGTATCGGTGCTTACCGCACTTCAATCGCATACGCCGAAATTATGCAAAAACTGCGGGCTATTACCGACCAGCTCAACACCGATTTCAAAGGTCTTAGAAAAGACGGAGAAATCTTTGTAGTCTGGGTGGCTAAGCCCCTGACAGCCACTGATTATAAGGATAACGACCTTGACGGGTACGAGAGATTCGACCGAATAATGTTTTTTGCCGATGGTGATTTTCAATCTTACAACCCTCCAATGGTCCGGGGTAATATTGCACGAATCTGTTATATGATCGCAAAGAAAGGTAATGTCAGTGCCGAAGGTCAGGACAGAAACAAGCGAGTGCTTGCGAGAAACATCCATATATTAACGGCCGATCCGAGTCTTGCCAACTTTCCCGACTTCGATAGTTTTAGTGATACACAATGGTACGAATGGAATAACCGGTATGAATACGACAAGATATCTTTAGATGGCTGGAAGAATATTTCGTGGCAGACGAAAAAGAATATGCTCGCCGCCACAAGTGATATTCAGGTCGACGACAGCAGTGTAAACATGGCAGTCAGGGGAGTAAATGTTGAACCGGAGGACGCGAATTCAATTCATATGCTTTTGTGCGAAGGTGTGAGCGAGTTCAAGATTCAGGGATGGTATGACGCCCAGCAGCAATGGATACCGGAAGTTGATCCGGATGGCAACGGCAATTTGACGGACACGCATTTTTTCCTGAACGAACCGAATAATGTCCCCGGAGTGCTGTATCCGGCGCCTAACGGAATCGTAAATATCAACAACATTGATTATCCGAGAAATCAGATAGATGAGGCTCATTTTAACGCTATCCCCGGGCTTGGACGGGCACTTAAGTTCACCTTCACAATATACGATTCCAGAGGTGTTATCAAAAACGGCATGACTTTTACGCATATTATCTATTTAGACAAGTAATTTGGCAAGAATGAGAACGGTAAACAAGAAATTTCGCAAGTGTACTTTTTCAGCCGGTTCGGCTCTTATCCTGGCAGTGGTTCTGACGAGTCTGTTGGCTATCGTAGGCGTGATGTTTGTCCTGGTTACCCGTATTGACAAAATAGCAACCTCGGCAATATCCGACAGTAAAGAACTGGACTTTGCGGTTGACACAGTTATCGCAAAGATATCACAGGAATTAGCTTTAGATGTCCCCGGCGAAGGAGCCGAATACCAGGACTATCCGGGCCCGGAGGACAAATGGCTGGCGAGTCTTGAGCCGTATCAATCCGGAAATAATTATTACTGGCGGCAGATAAGCGATGTTACAGGATATTTAGCCGGCTACAGCACCGACATACAGGCAAAGGTCATAAGTGAGTATGGCGTTATAGCCGATGTCAATAACCTAACAGCTAATGCCGATGCCGACGGTGATGGCGTTGGTGATTCGAAGTGGATTAATCTTGCCGATATAACCTCCGGCAAAGGCAAACCAATTTATGCCGCCATCAGAATCGTTGACAACGGGGCAATGTTAAATGTAAATACGGCTTATAAGTTTGACCTTAGCGATCCTAACGTAACTCTACCCAACATTAACGGCTCAAGCCAAATGCAGATAAATCTTATGGCTTTGGCCGGACGGAATGCTGCGCAGGCTGACTCGGCAGAAGAAACAAATTTGCTCAACGCAAGAGCAAATAACGGTGTTGATGTGGACCCATGGGATTTGCTTAAGTACGAGCAGGATGTTATCTGGAGCTATGGCGAACCAAATGGTGCTTATACACCTTTCGATATATCTGATGAGCTTGAGGTGCGTAACAGATTTCTTTTAAATCATACGGGGATAGATACACGGCTTGAAGATTGGAGTGTTGAGTTCAGAAACAATACCCTGTCCACGCCTTTAACATCCGGAGGACGCCCGTTAGATATATGGTTCAAAAGGGCCTATGATGACGGCAGTATTGACCCGAACTATGCTTATCGACATATTGCTACCACCCTTAATATGGACCGAATTATTAATCCGGCCGGGCTAACGCTGAATGAAGGAAAGATGATTAATGTTAATACGGCGGATGTCAACTTGTTATATGAAGCGATAAGCGCAGGACTTCGAGACGCCGACCCCAATTTCATCGTTATTGATTCAAATGACCTGGCCGCTCAGTTAGCAGTCAATATAATTGACCATCGTGATTATGATACTGACGTAACTTATTTGCCGATTGGGTCCAAGACTTATTACGGATTCGAGGCTCAGCCGTTTATCAGTGAGATGGCATTCAGTATCAGCGGGTCAGATACAGATGATTCGGCGAACAACGAATTTGCGATTGAGCTTTATAATCCTTTTGATGTAGATATTCCCTTAGGAAATTTCCAACTGGAGATTCGCGATCCAAATGGTAATGTCGTGGGCACAATAAATCTGTCCGGCTACGGCATATCGGACGGAAGTCGATTTGTAGTAACCAACGGCCCTGCTGCTTCGAGCGGCTTTGGTGTTACGAGTTTGATGGGAACCGGCGGGGGCAAAGAAGACTCTAATCTGGTGCTGGCAACATATCGTTCTTTGGATACCGATCCACCTACTTATGCTTTAAATGAAAGATATGACATTTATCTTCTCAGGACGACACCAGTGGAAGACATTTATCTTGACAAACAGCAAACCCAGGATGAGTGGTTTAACTGGGACACCATTAAAGGAACGAGACAGTCTTATTGCAGAGGCGACGACAATTGGAATGTGGTATATCAGGATTTTCAGTCTGCAGCCGAGACACTGGGCGGAGCAAATGGGACAGGCGGAGACCGAAAGAACTACAACCTTACCAACTCCGTGGGTCCTTTTGTTACCATAGGTGATATAACAAGAGCCCTTAAGGTGGGACCCAGCGCCGACCCCTGCGATATGATCGGCATGAAACTTTCGTCCGAGCCCGGCGAAGAGGACGTACGGGTTGATTTACGGAATCCGGCCTTTGCGAATATTTTCCAGTATCTGACAGTCATCGACCCTGCATCCCACGGCCACGGAACATATGAAACGAGGATAAAAGGCCGTGTAAATGTCAATACCGCTCCATCATTTGTGATAGAGCAACTGCCATGGATGTATGCTGCAATCGCCCAGGAAATAGTTTCATATCGAGATACCACAGCCAAAGGTTTTGAAAGTACCGCCGAGCTAATGCAGGTTCCACTGATGGGATACTACGCTTATGACCCCTTGTATAGACTCGTCGACCTGGAACGATTTCCAGACCTTACACCGAGCGACGGGGCAGTGAGCGATTTCGAAGAGAGAGATGTGATTTTCTCGCGGATTAGCAATCTCGTTACCGTACGAAGCGATGTTTTTACTGCTTATATTCTCGTTCGCATCGGCGTCGATGGCCCGCAAAGAAGAGTAATAGCCATACTCGACAGAAGCCAGGTCAACTCTACCGACGATAGAGTGAAAATCGTTGCGTTACATCCGGTTCCCGATCCCAGATGATTGTAATTCTAAGACTTTAAAAGCTCTACAATCTCAGGATGCACTTTTTCGTTGGCTGCTATCATTGGAAATTTCTGAGTTTCGTAGTTTTCCAAATCGACAGGATAGATTTTTTCCCCCTGCCAATCCGTAATGACAGCACCGGCGGCCTCGGCGATCAGTGTCCCTGCTGCAATATCCCACAGCTTCGGGTCAAATGCAATGGTGGCTACAAGCCCGCCATTTGCCACATATGCCAACTGCAGAGCGGTTGTGCCTAAATTTCGGAATCTTGTCCGTTTCATAATTTCGCACGTCCAGGAAGGCACACCGTTGTCATAATGACTATCGAGACCAACGCTTGAAAATTTGTCCATCTCTGCAACGCCTGCAGTAATTCTCCTGTTATTCAATTGTGCCTCACGGCCTTTGACAGCGGTGTACATTGATTCCGTGGCCGGTTCGAAAATCACTCCGACAATCGGCTCTCCTTCATAGAGTACTGCAACACTGACTGTAAATAAAAGCATGTGGTGAGCAAAATTATTTGTTCCGTCAATAGGGTCGATAGCCCACCAGAACTGTCTTTCGCCTCGTGGGGACTGCTTGAATATTTTACCCTGTTCGCCTTCCTCAGCGATAAAACCATGGTCGGGATAGTTCTCCTTGATCCTGTCGATGATAATTTTCTGGCATCGGGCATCGGCCTGGGTTACCAGCTCGGTGGAGTTTTTAATTGATGTTTTGATGAAATTGATTTCTTCCATCGCGCACTGCCCGGCCAGGCGTGCCGAGACGACAGCTGTCTCCAGCATTCTGCTTAATTCTCTCTGCTCTAATGGCATATTCGTATATAGCCTTTCAATAGTCTGTTATTTATTCTATGTTTGCTTTTTTGAAATCCGACTCTAAGCTTGACGTAATCATTATGTTGTTCTATTGTAGCGGAGTTATGCATACAAGCCAACAGGTAAATAAGGCAAATTTTTTCAGCCGGGCGTCATCTCGTCAGCGGTTGACAGCATTGGTTATATGCCTGGGGGTGGCTGGTTTCTTCGTTTTTTTCGCATTGGCGGGACATTATAACATCGACATGGGACGGTGGCTTGGGTATTGCGGCTTCAAGCAAAAACACGGGCTGCCTTGCCCAACATGCGGGATGACAACTGCAACACTTGCCTTCTCACAGGGCAAAATATCAGAGGCATTTTATATCCAGCCTGCATGTGCCTTTTTATGCTGCGTGCTGGTCCTTATCGCGTTTTTAGCTTTTGTTACTGCTGTTTTCGGGAAACATTTTCACTTTATAGAGCGTTTTTTTAACGAAGTCAAAGTAAGGTACATTATTCTGGCTCTGATAGTTATTATTGCTGCCGGCTGGGCTGTAACTCTGGCTCGAGCACTGGCAGTAAGTAATGGCTATCGATAAGTAACAGTAGCCGATGATTGGCAACATTAGCTATTTGGGGAACATTGCCGCGTGAAGTTTTGTAATTTACGGGATAAACACAAGTTATCTCGAAATTTCAAATTGCCAACCCGGTAGTTGGATTAAGACAAAACCATTCTAATAGAACGCCGTGGAAATTATAAAAGAAAGCGTTGGTCATGATCTCAAAATAGGTCCTAAATCCTCCATTTCCTTCTGTGCTTCTTTCTTCCTGCCCTTTTGCTTACCTCTCATGGCGTTTATTTTTTCATTAGCCTTGTCCTGCAAGGCGCCAGGCTGACGGGATTTATCGAGCATTTCCAGGAGGTTGATTCTACCGGAATCGTAAAGACGCCAGAGATGCTCATCAAGAAGCTGCATACCAAGCTTTTTGCCGGTTTGAATGCTTGAATCAATTCTGTAAGTCTTGTTTTCACGGATAAGGTTGGCGATTGCAGGCGTTACAACCATAAACTCATAGGCCGCAACTCTTCCCCTGCCGGTTGCTAAAGGACAAAGTGCCTGGCTGAGAACCGCAATCAAATTACTGCTTAACTGTATGCGAATCTGTTCCTGCTGGTCCACAGGAAAAACGTCAATCAATCTGGTAACTGTACCTGCGGCGCTTGTAGTATGGACTGTAGCAAAAACAAGGTGGCCCGTCTCAGCGGCTCTAACGGCGGATTCGATTGTTTCCAAATCTCGCAATTCACCAACCAAAATCACGTCTGGGTCCTGTCTCAAAATACGTCTGAGGGCTTCGCCAAAGCTTGGAACATCCGTGCCGACTGCACGCTGGTTAACAATAGATTTCTTGTGAGAATGATAATATTCTATTGGTTCTTCAATAGTTATAATGTGGCGGTCAAGATTTTCGTTGATGTAGTTTATCATAGTAGCAAGCGTGGTTGTCTTGCCACATCCGGTTGGTCCGGTAACCAGAAACATTCCTCGCGGCCGGCGGCACAGGGCGGCACAAATTTTTGGTAAACCAATTTCCTCAAAGGTCATAATATTTGTCGGAATACGACGTAAGACTATCGAGAGATTGCCTTTCTGCCTAAAAACAGCTACACGAAATCTTGCCTGGTCACCATAAGCAAAACCATAGTCGGTTCCACCCTCTTCCTGAAGCTCCTGTTGATTTTTGTCTGGGGTTATGCTTTTCATTAAAGCTGTAGTATCATCAGGTTCAAGCACTTTGGTCTCCAGTGACCTGAGCGAACCATCTATTCTCAACACGGGCGGTCGTCCAACAACAATATGTAAATCGGACGCTCCCTGCGTAACACAGGCCTGAAGTAATCTATCCATATTAACGGTAGCCATTTAATATTCCTCTATAACTATATTTGGGTTAACTTACCGCCGCACCTTCCGTCTGCGTTATTCTAACGACTTCAGCCGGAGTGGTTGTTCCTTTGAAAACTTTGAGTATTCCATCTTGCATCAGCGTTTTCATGCCGCTTGCTTTTGCAGCCTTTCTCAATTCGGTAGTTGGGGCCTTTGCAAAAGCCAGCTCTCTTATTTCGTTGTTCATTTCAAACATCTCGAATATGGCGATACGTCCTTTATAACCGGTATTCTGACACTGACTACAACCGGCTCCTTTATAAATGTGCTCTTTTTCAAGTACTTCCGGGGTAATACCCAGCGCCTGTAAATGATAAGGATCCGGATTTTCGTCAATCACCTTGCATTTTTTGCAGACGATCCTCACGAGTCTTTGTGCCATAATTGCCTGTATCGAGCTTGCCACAAGGAAAGGCTTGACGCCCATATCTATCAAACGTGTAATTGCACTCGGGGCATCATTTGTATGTAAGGTGCTGAAAACAAGGTGTCCTGTAAGTGCGGCCTGAATTGCGATATCCGCGACGACACCGTCACGAATTTCGCCGATGAGTATGATATTAGGGGCTTGCCGCAACATTGCTCTTAGTATTTTGTCAAAAGTCAATTCGATTTCTTCCTTGACTTGACACTGATTCATTCCGTCGAAGTTGTATTCTACAGGATCTTCGGCGGTAATGATTTTCTTGTCGGGTTTATTAAGCTCCTGCAAAGCGGCGTATAGAGTTGTTGTTTTACCGCTACCGGTGGGGCCTGTTACCAGAAAGATGCCATTCGGTCTTTTAATTATCTTCTGAAATTGTTCATAATTGTCCTGTTCAAAACCAAGTGACTCGATACCGATGTTGACCGCGTCGGGGCGCAAGATTCGGAGCACTACACTTGGGCCGTGGTTTCCCGGTAGAGACGAAACACGGAAATCAATATCCTGTCCTCCTATCTCCCGCTTAATACGACCATCCTGAGGTAATCTCTTTTCGGCAATGTCCATACCCGACAGGATTTTAAAACGTGTTACCAGCGGCGCCTGCATACTCTTGGGAATATTGTCCCTCTCCAGACAAACTCCATCAACGCGATATCTTATGCGTACTCTATCCTCCATTGGTTCAACATGTATATCGCTGGCCCGCATATAATATGCATTATCAATTATCAGGTTTACCAGCCTGATAATCGGAGCGTCATCATCACCTGCTGCGGCCTGCGCCTTAAGTGCTTCGGCCTGCAACTCATGACCAACCTCGGCAAGCTCTGCAGCAGTTGCATCGATGCTGTGTCTGAGCCTGTCGCTTTCTTCCTTTGAGGCTTCGTCAACAGTGTCCTCAAGAAAAGAACGAATCTTGGACGGATTAGCAACCGAACATTCCATCTCCGTATTCAAGCGGAATCGAATTGCATCCATCATCTCCAGGTCAAGCGGATCACTGATAACCACTCTCAATTTGCCATTGTTCATACCGAGAGGCAGGACGTTATGCCTTTTCATAAGCTCCTGAGGAATCATCTTGGATGCGTCTGATGGAATTTGAATCGTATCCAGATTTACGTATTGCAATCCAAACTGCTTGGCGATTGCCTTGGCCAGTGTATCTTCATCTATCAAACCAAGTTCGAGCAACACCTGGCCGAGGCGCTTGTTGTTGGTTCTCGAAGTCTTAATAGCATTGATAAGAGGCTGTTTTTCTACTAGCCCTGCTTTGTATAATATTTCACCTAAACGTTTGCGTTGTTTTGCCATGTTCTCCTCAATAAACCTGCAGAACCCTTGTACTGCTATATTATAACATCTTCAAGACGGTTAGTCAAATATTCAATCTCAATCTGAGCATATTCAGAGCAGTTTGTGCCGCTCTCAAGCGTATAGACCGCCTACCGTGAGAGAAAAGGCAACATTTGGTCTCACAGCCATTATCGGAATCTACACTGATATATACCAATCCGACAGGTTTTTGTTCGGTTCCGCCGTCTGGGCCGGCTATGCCGGTTATGCCAATTGCAAAGTCTGTTCGGGCCTTTTTTCTGGCATTAAAGGCCATAGCCTGAGCAACCTGCTCGCTGACAGCACCGTATTGTTCAATTAAATCGGCAGCTACGCCCAGTTCGCTGTTTTTGGCAGCGTTGCTGTAAGTAATCCACCCATGCGTAAAATATTTGCTTGCTCCAGGTATATCGGTCAGTAGCCTGGCTACGGTGCCACCTGTGCAGGATTCGGCTACGGCTATAGTCTTTCCCTGCCGGGCTAATTGTTCGCCCACCACCTCTGCCAAACTCTGCTCGGCTGTACCGTAAACCAGCTCTCCAAGCGTATTACGGATTGTTTTTTCCTCCTTTTCTGCCATTTGACGGGCGGTGTCTTTATCTCCGGAGGTTGCGATTATGTGCAGGGTAATTATACCGTATTCGACGGTGCAGTTGACCAGTGGATTTCTACCTCGCTGACAAGCATCTCCAAGCAGTTCGGCAATTGTGGATTCACCTGCTCCGAAGCACCTTAGTTTTTGCATAACCACAGCCTGTTCGCCGCTGAATCGCTGCAACTCCGGAAAAACTGATTCAGCAAACATTCTCTTCATTTCCGATGGCACACCTGGGAAGGCAAAAATCAGTTTGCCTTGTACCTCGGCCATAATACCCGGAGCCGTACCAAGACTGTTCTCGATTGGCTTTGCTCCGGCTGGTATGTATGACTGAATCTTATTTTTTTCGGGCATTTGCAAATTTCGCTTTTTAAAAAAATTCTCAAGCTGGTCCAGAAGATCAGCCTGTAACTGCAACTCGGTACCAAGATAGATAGCAAATGCCTGGCGGGTTAAATCATCATCAGTCGGCCCCAGTCCGCCGGTAACCAGAACAATATCAGTTTCAGCAGCAGCCAAATTGAACGCACGTACAATCGCATCCGCATCATCGCCGATAGTATAAGAACTGACAACAGGTATGCCGATTGAAAGTAATTCGCTGCTTAAATATGTGGTATTCGTATCTACTGTTTGACCGTTGAGCAGCTCATTGCCGATGCTGACGATACTTGCTTTTTTCATATACCCCTACTATTGTTTTATGCTACAGGTATTGGCTCAAGCCCTGCTCTTGCCGCCGGAAACATTAATGACAGTTCCGTGAATATAACCGGCACGTTCGGAGGCCAAAAAGCAAACCGTATTGGCAACTTCACTAAGCTTGCCGCTTCTTTGAAGGGGTATAGATGCTTTTTCATATTTTTCGCGCAGTTGCTCTACGGTTATACCCCGCGTATAGGACAGGGCACGTTCATACTCTTCAGAGCGCAGGGCTGTTACCTCAACAATTCCCGGGGCTATGCCGACAACACGGATATTCTGTTTGCCGAGTTCCTTTGCCCACGAGCGTGTAAGAGAATAAATCGCACCTTTAGTAGCCGCATAAACGCTTTGGCCCTGGGATCCTTCCAGACCGGATTCGGAAGTCATATTTATAATTACCCCTCCCCCGCCTGACTCAATCATAACACGTGCAGCCGCCTGGGCACACAGAAAATATCCTTTTTGATTTATGGATACCATCTTCTCCCAAATCTGCTCTGTCAACTCCTCCTTACCCATCGGGTCAACAAGCAAACGCGGAATAAGAATGCCCGCATTATTTACCAATATATCAATTTTTCCAAAGGCATCGAGGGCAGCCTTAATCATAGCATCAACACTTCCTTTGTCGGTCACATCGGTCGTTGTTGAGATATGATTACCGCCGAATTTTTCCTTCAATTCCTCAGCCGCCAAATGAGCACCTTCTATATTAACATCCGCCACAACAACCATCGCTCCAACTTCGGCTAATCCGCTGCAAACAGCCCTGCCGATGCCACATGCTCCTCCGGTAACGATTGCGACTTTTCCTTCCAAATTAAGCCAGCTCATTGAGTTTAATCTCCATAAATATTATCTTTTTCATAAACTTAAATGCTAATCATAGCCTTAATAACACCATCGTGATAACCGGTGACCAAATCAAATGCTTTCTTTGTCTGTTCCAGTGGAAAATGGTGAGTTATCATAAAATCAGCGTTTATTTTCCCGGAAGTTACCAAATCGATAACAGGTTTTACGCACTCATTCTGTCTTCTAATATTTATGATGGCGATTTCTTTTCTGCGTATCTTATTGATATTAAAAGAAACTCTTTCGCTGCGAGGGCTCCCAATAATTACCAGCTTGCCGCCAGGTTCGAGTATCTCAATCGCCTGGTCGATTGCTTCCTGCTGGCCGCAGCATTCGAAAACAACATCTATTCCAAGAGGTTGTTGCTGAAGAATTTCTTTTACGATGTCCTGTTTGTCCGGGTTACCGGCCCAGGCTGCACCACCTTTTTTAGCACCTTCAACACGCGCTTCAATTTTATCAGTCACATAACAGACCCGTGCTTTTGCCGCAATGGCATTAAGCATACAGCTTAAGCCGATTGGACCTGCACCGAGTATCGCTACGTCGGCATTCTTCGGCAAGCCCGCCCTTTTAACTGCATAGAAACCTATGGACAAAGGTTCACATAATGCCGCCTGTTCGAGGGTAATTTTGCCCTTGGTTGGAAAACAGCATTCCTCCGGCATAACAAGATGCTCACATAAACAACCGCCCCCCTGTCCCGGTGTACCAAGAAAACGCACATTATAACAAGTGTTCTCTCGGCCCTGAGCGCACTGCTGGCAATTATGGCAGGGAGCGGCAGGCTCAACAACAACCTCATCGCCAACCTTGACGCGGGTTACCGAGCTGCCGACGGCCATAACAGTAGCGGAGCATTCGTGGCCTACAACGAAAGGATACTCGACAATTTGCTCGCCGATTCTGCCTGTCTCGTAATAGTGCACATCGGAACCACAAATTCCGACCTTTTCAATTTTCAAAAGAACATCGGTTTCTTTCTGTATGCTCGGGTCCGGAACTTCCCGAAGCTCCATTTGATTCAAACCGGTTAACGCAATAGATTTCATACTCATTCTCCAGAAGGAAAGTAAACTGCAGATTGGTAATCTAAGTGAATTTTACTTATTTCAACGGCAGAATATCATATTCTTATAGCAAACAAAGATGTTTGCCGCCAGTATTATTTTGCCGGAATCAGCTTAATCTCAAAAAGTTTCGGCCAAAGCTTTCCTGTTACAAATAATCGGCCTTTTTCATTGTCATATGCAATGCCATTCAAAACATCAACCTGCATAGCATAGTCCTGCTCAGTTAAGAGTCCACGCAAATCTATCCAGCCAATCACTCGACCCGTCTTCGGCGAAATCCGTGCAATACGTTTGGTAGGCCAGACATTGGCATAAATTTGCCCTTCAACATATTCGAGTTCATTAAGTCCCCAAACAGAAACACCCCGATCGTAAACTTCTATATGACGGACCTGCTTGTAAGTTTCAGTATCCAGGAAATACAATTTCTGCGTACCATCGCTCATAATTAATTGTTTTCCATCATTTGTGATACCCCATCCAGCCGTTGGGTAATTGAATTCCTGCAACAACTCAAACGTTTCCTTGTTATAGACAAACCCGACATTTGACAGATAAGTTAATTGAATAATCTTATCTCCATAAACGGTTATACCCTCTCCAAAAAATTCTTCTGATAGTTCGTATTTTTGCAGAACTTTGCCGGTTTGAAGCTCTACTTTGCGCAGTTCAGAATACCCGTTACGCCCCGTTCCTTCATACAGAACACCATCTTCGTAAAAAAGTCCTTGCGTGAAAGCTTCCCGGTCATGAGGATAGGAATTAACGATTTGATAAGTGTAGGTCTTTGAAGTGTCCAGACTTTTGGAATCCAGACCGAACAGAACAAAGACCGCCACTAATATCACTATCAATCCCGGAACGAATAGCTTTAAGAATCGGTTCACAAATATGGCCTTCGAATTTTATTAAACTATACATTAAACCTGAAATTGATAATATCGCCATCCTTAACGATGTAATCTTTGCCTTCGAGCCGGATCTTACCGGCGGCTTTGAGGGCCTTCTCGCTTTCAACTTCTTTGAGGTCATCAAAGGTAAAAGTTTCAGCCCTGATAAAACCCCGCTGAATGTCGCTATGTACTTTACCGGCCGCATTATGCGCAATTGTTCCCTGTTTTATGGGCCAGGCACGCACCTCATCCGAACCAACTGTTAAAAAGCTGATGAGCCCCAGGGCCGAATAGCAGCTTTCGACGAACTTGCTTGCCGCTGATTCTGTTATATACAAATCAGCCATAAACTCTGCCCTGCTTTCATCATCCAACTGTGCAAGTTCGTGTTCCAGCTTGGCACACATTGCAATGACCGGAACTGAACTTTCAATCTCACCGCTGAAATCAATTTTTTTATCCAACTGGTCCTCGCTTACATTTACCGCAACCACAATCGGCCTTAATGTCAGAAATCCGAGTGACTTAATAATTTTAAGTTCGGCCTCCGTCTCGATTGCAGAGCTGATGGGTTTTTCTGATTCTATCGCATCCTGCAATTTTTTTTGCAAGGCTAATTCCGCCTTGTCCTGAGACTGGGTTTTAGTCGGTTTGTGGACCTGCTTTTCGAGTCTTTCTATCCGAGTAGCTACCAGTTCTAAATCGGCAAGCAGCATTTCAATCTTCAATTCCGCCAAATCTCCGGCGGGATTTAACTTGTTTCGATAAGCAGGCACCGCCGGATTCTCGAAAGACCGGACAACCAGAACAAGTAATTCAACGGTCCTTATCTGGTTAATCAATCTCCTTGCAGCAGCCCGTCCGTGCTCATCGGTAAAGTTAAAACCGGGCAGGTCAAGACAATCGATTGTAGCATAGACAGTTTTCTTAGGCTTGTAGTAATCTGTAAGCCAGCCGAGCCTTTCGTCCGGGACAGGAACAATAGCTTCTTCTATTGACGTCGAGCCAATCGGCGGAATTTTCTTACCGCTAACAGCAGACAATATTGTGCTCTTGCCGGACTGTAATAAACCAAGTAAAGCAACCTTCAATTATATAACTCCTTCTTTATAGACACTATTTCCATAACAGTCATACGCGACAACTGCCGGAAAATCAACTACCTGCAGCTTTCTTATAGCTTCGGTCCCGAGGTCCTCATAAGCAATTACTTCAGCGGCTACAATATGTTTGCTCAATAATGCCCCCGCCCCGCCGATAGTAGAAAGATGTACCGCCGTATATTTCTTCAGGCCGTCTCTGACCTGCCGGTCTCGATAACCTTTTCCGAGCATTGCTTTTAGGCCATTGTCGAGCAGCTTCGGAGTAAAGGCATCCATTCTTGACGAGGTAGTCGGCCCGGCGGCGCCAATTACCCTGCCCGCAGGGGCCGGCGTGGGACCGACAAAATAAATAATCGCTCCCTCAATCTGGAACGGTAATTCCCTGCCGGCTTCGATTGCCTCGCACAGCCTTTTATGAGCCATATCCCGGGCGGTGTAGATTACACCGGATATGATAACTTCATCCCCGGCTTTTAACGAATGCACATCGGCTTCGGTTAGAGGAGGCTGTAATTTTCTTGTCGAATCCATATTTTCCTACCAGTCACAAACTTTGTGAGTTTATAATATATCAGTGATTATACGAGTTGAAAAGGCTCAAATAATGTTTAAGCTATAATAAGAATCAGCACCACCCGTTATTACTCCTGTCTGATACTTTGGCAGTTTGCCTTTTTCTGTTAATTTTGATATTGCTGTCGGATACAGTTTGGTATAATAACACTATGGCTAAATACCCTATATTTCTGGAACTTGGCGATCGTCGCTCGGTTGTGATAGGTGGCGGCTCTGTAGCTGCTCGAAAAGCTCAGGCTTTATTAAATGCCGGTACCCGGCTTGTAGTCGTAGCCGAGCGAATTGACGATATGATGACGGCTATATGCCAGGGTAAAAACGCAGAATTAATAAAATCCAGATATGCAAAAGAATATCTTGCCGGAGCGGTGCTTGTTATAGCCGCCACGAATAACAATCAGCTCAACAAGCTGATATACAAGGATTGTCAGGAATTAGAGATATTGTGTAACGTAGTGGATGTGCCGGAGCTTTGTGATTTTTATGTGCCGGCGGTTGTCAAACGCGGCGACCTGCAGATAGCTATCGGAACCGAAGGTCGCTGTCCCGCCTACGCCGGGCATATTAGAAAGAAGCTGGAAAAGATTTTCACCGAAAAGCACGGCCAATTTCTCTCCGAACTGGAGCAACTGCGAAAACGGATTATCAAAGAGGTAGCCGAACCTGCCGACCGAAAAGTACTGCTGGGAGAACTGGCTGATGATAAGTCGTTCGAATATTTTGTCGAAAATGACAAGGTTCAATGGCGAACATTTGTCGAAGAGCTAATCAATAAATTTCTTCTTGCGAGTAAATAAAATATCCCAGATAAAATCCGGGGATAATTTGTTGGATTGCCTTTCTCGCAGTTCACTTGGGAACGCCTTACGGCGGAACAGCACGCAAAATTTTTTCAGGCTTCTATCTTTTCAATTACCACTTGCAGGTACTTTTGTCGGTGGCCTATGCGTGTTTTGCTGTTTTTACGTCTTCGAAAATGGGACGGATAGAGCTTTTGTCCCTTGACGACAGCATCTTCAGCCGTAGTTTTAAACGAGGCGGTAACCTTGGCGTCTTTCAAGTACGGATTGCCGATTTTGACTTTTTTGCCGTCACTGACGAACAGGACCTTGTCCAGCTTGATTTTTTTGGCATTGGGCGAAATCTCCGTCAGGTCTATATCCAAACAATCGCCTTCAGTAACTTTATATTGCTTTGAACCTTGTTCAATTATCGCATACATTTCAAAAAACTCCTGGCTTTTACATATTCAACTATTCACACAAAGGGTGGATTCTACAGACTGAATCTTTTCTTGTAAAGCAAATTATCAGATATTTTTGTTTTCTACTACCCAATATGAAGTTAGAATCTCGGCTTAAGGCCTCTTTAGGAATAATTTTATGCAAATAGCAATGATACAAGACAAAATCGTGCCTATAACAGAGATTGAGCCTGTTTATCTTGACCGGGGTATATTCTTCGGCGACGGGGTTTATGAAGTAGTGAGAAGCTATGACGGCAGGTTGTTTACACTTGAAGAACATCTGCAAAGGTTTGCCAACAGTTTATCTGCGATTGAAATAGGCGGCCTGGACATTGACCGGATTCGCAGCCGAGTCCTGAAATCTTTCGATGTTGCCGGTATTTCCAACGCCAGGATATATTTTCATGTTACACGTGGTTCAGAGCTGCGAAACCACCTAAGTAATGCTGATTTACAGCCCATTTTTTTTCTCACCATTACAGAATTGAACGATAATCTAAAAGAAAAAACCTCTGGAGTTGAAGTATCGACCCATCCGGATTGGCGCTGGAAAAGATGTGATATAAAGTCTCTGAATCTGTTAGCCAATGTCCTTGCTCGTCGAGACGCCGCTGCAAAAGGCTGCGCCGAGGCGATACTTGTCGATGAGGCCGGCCTTATTACCGAAGGAGCAAGCTCCGCTTTTTTTGCAATCTCCGGACAAACACTGCAAACCGCAGCGCTTACAGCTAATATCCTGCCTTCCATTACACGTCAATTTGTTATCAAAGCAGGCAAAAACATTGGACTGGACACTATCGAAAAATCGTTAACAACGCATCAGGCGAGCGATGCCAACGAGTTGTTTATCGCCTCAACTACACAAGATATTACTCCCGTAGTAAAATTCGACGGCAAACTCATAGGAGATGGCAAACCGGGCAAACATACGAAATTGCTAATCCGGGAATTCCTTTCTTTTACTGTCTGATACTAATGAAACACTTCAGAGGCAACTCTTCATCCACAATAATCTGATTACGGTCTTCCGGGAGTTGGGGTTGCCGGTTGCCAGTTTTCTTTTTTGTCCCATGCGGCCGGAGGTGCGAATGCGTCCTTAATAACAAGCGAATCACCACCGCCGTCAGTTGTTGCATACCATGTATCACTATAATCGAACCGCAATATCGCCGCCTCCATAGGTCGGGGAATGCTCAAAACAATCTCTTCACCACCGTTGCTCAAGCTGTCGGAATATTGGCCGGCAATATTTATGTTTTTACCGTACGCCGCCTGAAAAGCAGCCACGTTAGCCGCAACCACGACGTATTGGCCGGCCTCAAGCACCATTTCAGGAAAAGTAAAGTCAATCCCTTTGCTGAAATGAACACCGTTAAGATTCAGTGTCTTCTGTCCAATATTCTGTAATTCGATGTAGTCGAAGTTGTCGCCGATAGAAGCATGGTACATCAGCTCGGTAATCCGCAGGCCGTACAGCAGCTCTGTGACATCAGCGAAAGGATAATCATCGTCCGACATCGCAATGGTCGCGTCAAGTTCGGCACTAATGAGCATGTCGGAACTGGTTAAAGACCTGTTCAATCCCTGAATGGCCAGTATATTATCGCCCGGTTTCAGGTTGCTAATGTATTCAGAAATTTCGATGTTTTCAAAGACTACGGCTTCAGAATCCGAGTGGCTTGCGCTTGCATTCGAGTTCCAGGCAGGCGTACCCGTAAAATTGCGTCTGGTAAGTTCAACACCATCCAGATAGGCGATAAAACCATCATCATATCGTACCTTTAGGATTAGCTCGGTAATACTGTTTAAGTCAACATCGACACGGAAAGGGATGCGAACGTAACAGGAAGTGTTCAACTGGTACATCTGAGCTCCAACATCGAGGTCGATAAGGCTTTCATAACCCGAACTCCTTTCGTAGCCTATACCTCCGGCTCTGCCTGAGCTTAAGGTCCATGTTGAGTCGTCAAAATCAATCTCAGTTTTCCATTTCTGGTCAATCTCGCCGGTTGGTACCATAACATACTTGTCGGCATCCTCTGAAAAAAGCGTGGTCACGGTAAAGTCTGATAGCACATCTGACCGGTTGGCAACGCCGGGGCTTGGCAGTTCGAAAAATTCGAGGTTATCCGTACCGTCTGGCATACGACCCTGAGAAATATTAGTCGTCTGCGGTCCGTAGATCACCCTGTCAATCCCTTTCAGCTCAGAATCTAACAAGCCTATCACTTCCACGTCGGCTGAAAGTCTGAAATTCACATGACCGGGCTGATTCTTGCTGTCCGCCCTGAAAACAGCGAAACCCTGCCCGGCTATAAAGCTCAACGGGCCAAGCTGATATTTGTCAGGCTGAGTTTCGGGATTGTCGGTCAGGTACAGACTGCTCAGATTGACCGGTAAGGCATGAGGATTAAACAGCTCAATAAAGTCATCATTAAATAGCACCTCACCGTTGGCGAGCCACTCATTTATCCTGAGTGTTTTAGGATCACCCATGGGTTGAGCTATATTGGGCTGGCCAATGGTTGGCACTGTCAGCTTCCACGACTCGGCTGAACTCGTAGAAACCTGACCGTCGTTTTCTATCCGGCCGATGGAAAAATCCGGCAGTTGCAAACCAAATTCCACCGAATCCAGCAGTACACCGCTTTGGTCATACAGGTAAAGACCCTCACCATCTCCATTAAGAGAAAAACCAAGATGGATACCGGAGGTTGTAGTCTCGGAGTCAGCATAAAGAATCAAATACTCGCCCGGTTCAATCGTGGTTCCGCCGCCGAACACAAATCTGGTCGCCTCTTCAGGATTGTCGGTTATACTCATGCCGGACAGGTTGAGCGAAGCCGGCCCATCGTAGTAAAGCTCTATCAGGTCAGGAAAGGTACCTTCGTGTTCAAAGATCGAGCTGTTAATAGCCAGCACTTCATTAATAACCAACCTCGAATAAGACGTGTCGACGGTCCAAACACGTGAGAGGGTTGGATTATCTTCGCTTTGCCATAGCCCCGCAGCATTTTTACCTATTATGAAAACGACGTAAGATTGTCCATTGATGAGATTTTTTATCTCGATGGGCATATCTACCGGCCGTTCTTCGCTCCAGGGCCCGAGCGGGTCGTTGATGCTATATTTGTAATGCGTAATTCCCGGCCCGCCGACGAGGAGCGTGACGCTGGTTTGATATGTTACCCCATCCGGCTCACCAAAAATTGCAGCACCGCCGGGCACATAAGCCCCCATATCAATACCTAAAGGTCCCGTACCTATGCCAACTGAAACAGCCTTTAGATGGAAGTCTGTGTCAGGATCAACGAAGACTGGGTCTGCGTCGATATTCCCAATGCCGAGGTGGTGCCACTCGGCCGGAATAATCGAATAATTCACGGTAATGTCCGTCGCCGGCCATTGCGTATTATTCACATAATAGTGTCCCAGCGGGCTTGGAGTATTCCAGAAAATGTTTCCGGCCAGATACCCCCCTTCACCGGGATCTATTCCAACCTCTTGCGGTTCATCGAAATTTATACCGGATCCGGTGCAGCCCACAACGGTATTATTCTCAAAGTTAATCCAGGACCTGTCTTTGACCAGTACAGCATTGTCACAGTTAATAAATAAATTGCGGATAATTACGTGATTAGAGCTGTGAACACCGTCATAACCCGTAGTTATCGCATAAGATTCCCCCTCTTCAGGGCTGAAATTCCTGTGAAAGTTCATAAACACATTGCCTTCGATATAAGCATTCGTACCGTCAAGGTCCAGACCGTCATCCCCACCACCAAGAAAGATATTATTGATAAATTGCGGTCTCGTCGCTGACCCGCTCGTGGAGAAATCAACCACGTCCTGCTTGTCGCCGTTGCAGATGCCAAAGATGTTGTTCTCAAAGACTAAATATGGGTCGGAAGAAAGCATAAGGTGACCAGAAACAGTCTGCACCGTCGTATCCGGAAAGATGCTGTTCCGTACAATCAGAGAGGAGTTGTTGATTTGGATTATTGTCCTGTCGGTGCTTGCCCAGGTCACATCGTCAATAAGGAGCCTGGAATTGTTCAAACGAATTGATTCGCCGCCGCGCGAGGAATATTCCATATCCACATAAGTAAGATAATTATCTTCTGCGCTGTTGAAATGCAGACCATCCCAGGTTGAGGACGCATACGGAAGGCAGGTTAATTGTATTCGCTTATATTCTGTCCCCTGTGCCAGCAGCCGTCCATTTATTGTCAAACGCGTACCCTCATCAAAAAACACCGTAGTACCCGGCTCTATCACGAGAGTGATTCCGGCTGGCACAGTTACGTCGCTCGTTACAAACCACGGGCCGGATGCGGCGTCCAGAGTCGTATCAGAACCGAGTACACCGGAGATTTCCGCAACGTCACCATCATCGTACCAGATATCGACGTGTCCATCCTTGAGCTTTTTGCCCATGCCATCGGGCCCATCGAACGTCTCTACTACAATACGATTGATACCCGGTTTTAATGTCCCTGCTCCTTGAGAGGGCACAATACCTGCAAGCTCAAGGTCGAAGCTTACGTCAGCGCTCGTGGGGGAATACTGATGTATCTCGACCGCTAAAACATTTATACCGTTAGACAGAAGGCTCGCATCAATAGAGAATTCTGAAAACGTGGACTCATCAGAACCACTTAAATTGCTGCTGGCCCGGGTGAGGTAGTCAATAGTTCTATTGGGCATATTACTGCGAACAACTTCTATGCCATTAAGATAAACGACTGCTCCATCATCGGCAAGCAACCGCAGATACATTCGAGAATATTGTGAGACGTTGCTCACATCGAACGAGTGCCTGAAATAGGTTGTGATAAAGTGACCTCCATCTGGCCCGCTATTGACGACCGTTCCTTCCGGTCGGCCCTGATAGGCATCCCCATAACCCAATTCGCCCGGCCCCTGACGCCAATTTAAATCATTATAATTAGGATGAGCAAACCAATTTGAGCCATCAGAAGCTGTACCCTGGTTGGAACCGTCGTCGAGATATTTCCACACTGACCGAGTACTTACAAGTGTCTCGGTAATACCTCTGGCGCCACCGAAATCCCACTTCCCTTCGAACGGTGTCCAGTTAGCCAACTGGCCGTTAACCAGCACAGAACGAGTCACGACTGGATCGGCCGTCCCGTAGAGTACGAAACTATCCAGGAGGCTTCGGTAGTAATTATTTAACTGGTGCAGATCGCTGTCTATCGTTAATTCAGAAGGAATAAGCGAAAGGACGTGCTGATTACGTGTCGCTACGAAATTTTTCATCTGCTCGATAGTATTTGTTGGAACAAAATCGCCAAGGAGATTATCCAGAAACGGCCCAAGCTGCTCGGCAGAGAACGTCGTCTCAATAAGGTCCCTCAAATGAAAATAATAGCGAGGAAGAAATTCAGGATGCGTTAGAAAACGATTCACGGTCGGAAGCGTTATGGATCGGAAAATGCTGCTCGTTGCGCTGCCGCTCCTGCCGAAGATAGTGTCCAAATCATGCTGAATAAGAACAAATCGTGGGTCCTCAACACCACGATAGAGATAGTAGTCATCACCGTATCCATTACAGAGAGACGTTTCGCTGTTATCCAGCAGAGCATTGACGGCAAAGAAACGCAGCCATTCATCCACATTGACAACACGGTTGACTTCTTCAACATAAATATCATCCGGCGTGGTATCGGACATCACAAAGCAAAGCTCGATAAGGTCTGACCAGTCATCCGCCGCAGTGTTGGTACTCTTGAAATAGCTGTTGCGATAAGAATCAGGATTCGGCCCTCGGTAGCCAAAATCGGCAGGGCCTAAATCACGCATACCCTTATAAGCGTTACCGGCACTATTGTCCGGGAAATGATTATCGGAAAAGTCGTTATCAATCACCTCGACATGGGCATACGAACCATACATCACGTTCCCGGATTCGGCAAGGTTCTCGCCGTTCACCCTGACCTGTACGGCAGTAACATCAGGCTGCGGCACTCCAGACATTCGAAACAGTGCATTGCCGGCCAATTGATAGTATGTATATTTGCTATTTAAATTGACCGCGGTTACTCCTTTCCACGGTCGATCATGGGGAAAATTCAGCCGATAATTATTCGGTGGATCATTCCGCGAGCCGTGCCCGCGATTACGAATACCAAGATCATATCTTACTTTCACATCAATACCATCCACACTGATAAAAGTGGCGTTCACCTGGGCATCACTGTTATGCTCGCCGCCTTCGCGATCACCAATATCAAGCAGTCTGCCCTTGTCCATCTCATTCATAATCAGATAATAAATCGGTTGACTGCCCGGTGCCCAATAATCGTCTGCAACAAAAGAGTCATCTACCTGGTACAGAGCATTGGTAACCTGTTCCGGCACTCCGTCCATAATACTCGGTGCAGGCCAGGTCCGCCGGTTAGCTCCGGTATCACTCGCTTCGACATAAAACTCTACTATCTTGCCATCTTGCTGATGCGGTATAGCTGCTCCATATACCCCATCGCCCGCCCCACCATCGCCGTGTGCTCCATCATCAAACATCGTAATATCGTTGTAAAACTTAGGATCGTAAAGGGCATAGATGTCTTCACCTCTATACATTGAGAAATCAATTCGATAATGCAGCGTTACGTTGATCCCCGTCTGCAGTTCATCGAAAATGCGAGTCGTTATTGTCACAGCGTCATTTGAATCCGGAACAATCGGAAAATGCGTTACGTCAAGAATTAAAGGAGCGATATCGCTATCAGTTACCGAGTTAATCATACCGGGCGTGCCTTCGGCGATGTTGCTCGCTGTCCAGTTCTGCCCGTACTCATTGGGCAGTGCCGGATTAATCAACTCCAGAGACTTACCGCCGCCATCGTGCTCGGAAACCCAGTCCCAGCCGCGATGACCATGATCTCTCGGCCCCAGTTCACGAACTCCCCAGTCACCCTGGTCGGCATAATGGACCGAGTTTATCATCTCGCCGGTGCTGTCAACCAGCTCAATCACTTCCCCGCTATTACTCAATTTGCCATCCCAGCCCCCAACAACATTGGTAACGCCGGGGTATTTGGAAATAAACGTATCCAGGTCTGCCGCAATTACAAGATACCCTCCTGCATCGAGCGTAACATCCGGAAAAATGAAATTCACACCATTAGCGAGCTGCCAGCCGGAAAGGCTGATCGATGTACTTCCCTGGTTAAATAGCTCGATATATTCTGCACTTATGTCCTCAGCCTGGTTCTCCTGTGAGTAAGGATGGTACATAATCTCATTTAGGATAACCCGGACAGATTGATCGTTGCTGGACGCCCCCCGGACAGGAGTATTAATAGATCCCGCTAAATACACGAGTAGCGCCAACGACAGCAATGAAATTTTCGAAGATATGGTTATTTCCTACCTCCCTATTTACCGATGCTCCAAAGCATTGACTGTGATTATTTTCTTGCAACTTGTAGAGCTTTGAAAAAAACAAAAAAACCTGCAAATCAGCCTTTATTCTAACATATATACTCCCATAAAGTCAATAGATGTTCACTCAAATAGGGGAATTTCTCTTATATATAGGCCAAAATATATTGAACATTTGCGGTGCATTTGTTAATATAAGAAGGTAGAAGCTTTAATATGGTGTATATGGATCAATAATTTTCTGATTATAGCCTAAACATGGGTCGTTTTGGCCTATATCTCTAAAGGCGTATGATGATACAAGCATGAACCGTCATATGCAATAGTCGAGAGGAGCTAACCACAGACGATTCTATAGTCATTCCAAGGATTATCAAACACAAGTCTTTCTGCCAACTCATGAGGTGCAGATTTTATGTCTAAAAATAATTACAAACTCAGACTTACTGCCAATTTAGGTAAAATCATTAACAAACGTCTTTTTTTGCTTATTATTATCGGCTGTTGGATTTTTCCGGCATTATTTCGCCCGACCATGGTATATGGGCACGACTGGCCTATGTGGCGATACGACGCGGGCCGCTGCGCTTCATCGCCTGAGGAACTGCCCGCTACGATGCACTTGCAATGGGTTCTTGAGCTGGCTCCTCCCAGGCCCGCCTGGCCAAAAAGTCAATACAGGTTGCAGTTTGACGCCTCATACGAACCAGTTGTTTCTGGTAAAACCATCTTTGTCGGCTCAATGGTTTCAGACTCAGTAACCGCCTATGACACGGAAACAGGGATAGAGAAGTGGCATTTCTACACCGAAGGCCCTGTGCGATTTGCTCCGATAGTTTATAAAGACAAGCTCTACTTCGCCTCTGATGACGGATATCTCTATTGCCTGAATACCGAAAACGGCTCTCTTATTCGCAGGTTCCTCGGAGGTCCCTCCGAGAAAAAAGTCATCGGTAATGATAGGCTGATCGGTATGTGGCCCATGCGGGGCGGGCCGGTTCTATATGAGGATAAGATATACTTCGCGGCCAGCATTTGGCCTTTTATGGGTATCTTTATCCACGCTATAGATGCTAATACCGGAGATATCATCTGGACCAACAGCGGCAGCGGTGCAACTTACATCATGCAACCGCACAGCAGTCCCGCTTTTGCGGGTGTGGCACCACAGGGGTATTTAGTGGCTACAAAAGACAAGCTACTGATATCCGGGGGTCGTTCCGTACCGGCTGCATACGATCGAAATACAGGACAGTTCCTATACTACCATTTGAACAAATATGGCAAAACAGGCGAGTGTGAGGTCATCGCCTCGGGCGACTATTTCTTCAACCGTGGAGCCGTATACAGGCTTTCAGATGGCATCGCAATTCCCGGTGCACCAGCATCTGTAATAGTAGACGATGTTATCATTGGAAAACAACTCGATTCAATTATAGCTTGCAAATTTGAACCGGAAACCAGAAAAGTAAGGAGATTGTGGCAGACAAAGGCCCCATCTGAGCTTAATAGAATACACATGAAAGCCGGCTCACGTTTATATGGCAGTGGTGATGAAGGCAGTATTTTTGCCATCGATATACCTCTGGAAAACGATGAACCTAAGGTTTCGTGGCAGGCAAAAGTAAACGGCGAAGTGTGGAACATGCTGGCCGCAGACGGTAAGCTTTTTGTGATTACTCTACAGGGCGGTATCTATTGTTTTGCAGATGAAAAAACCGAGCCAAAACACCATGCACGGCAAATCAAACCAATCCCAGACGCTTCCAATCATTGGAAAGACAAGGCCAGGCAAATACTGGAAACAACAGATCAAAGAGATGGATATTGCCTGTTACTTGGACTTGGCTCTGGTGAGCTTCTTTTTCAGTTGGTAAGCCAATCAGAACTACATATTATCGCGGTCGAACCGGACCCGGGAAAGATCGAAGCTATACGCCAAAAACTTGACAAGGCCGGGCAATACGGAACGCGGGTTTCCGTTCATTTCGGTGATATCACAACGATGCAACTGCCTCCATATATGGCTAATCTGATTGTATCGGAAGACCTCGAAGCAGCAGGTTTCCACAAAGGTAGCAACTTTATTGAGCGTGTTTTTAATTCGCTGCGTCCATACGGAGGTACGACCTGCTTTTCTATACCTCAGAGCAAACATGTTGATTTCTTTACACAGGCCATAAATTCTAAACTGCCCGGCTGCTCGATTACAAGCTCGGATGGATTTATTTCATTAACCAGAAACGGCCCGCTGCCAGATTCGGCCGACTGGACCCACCAGTACGGTGATTCCGCCAACACTGTGATGTCCAGAGATAAACTAGTCAAAGCTCCACTGGGCCTTCTGTGGTTTGGCGGCCCTCCTAATGACAAGATATTACCTCGGCACGGACACGGCCCATCTCCACAGGTGGTTGGCGGACGGCTTTTCATCGAAGGGCCGGATATGCTCCGGGCGGTTGATGTCTATACCGGCCGGTTACTTTGGGAAAGACAATTCCCGAATCTGGGCAAGTACTACGACAATACCAGTCATCAACCGGGTGCCAATGAGATTGGAAGCAACTATGTGTCCGTTTCGGACAGTGTGTACGTCGTATATGGAAGCACTATCCATGTACTCGACCCGGTTACGGGCAGGACTACTAAAGAATTCTCGATGCCCCATGAAGACAAACCTCGATGGGGTACAATCGCAGTCTGGGAAGATTTACTGCTCGCAACAGCTTCTCCATTTAATATTCCGCTAAAGGATAAAAAAACAAACACAGAACTCCCCGAGAACATGCAATCGGTTATTGAAAAAGGCGCCGATTGGCAGTACCTGGCCGGAAATCGTCCGAATAATGAATGGATACAGCCGGATTTCAACACCAAAAAATGGAGCACCTCAGCAGCAGGATTCGGCTATAATGATGACGATAACAAAACACTGCTGGAGAATATGAAAAACCGTTATTCTAGTGTGTATATACGCAAATCATTCAGCATACGGAATCCGAATATTTTCCACGAATTGGGATTGGTAGCAAAGTACGATGACGCCTTTATTGCTTACCTCAACGGCAGAGAAATCCTCCGCGTAGGCGTATCCAGTGGCAGCGGAGCCAGAGCTTCGGGTATAGATGAACATGAACGGAGAGGCTGGGAATATTTCAAGATCGATAATCACAGTAGCTTTTTGCGGAAGGGAAAAAATGTGCTGGCCATTGAAGGGCATAATAGAAAAGTTGACAGCCGCACTTTTACTCTCAACCCTTACCTGGTCGCCCTCCCGAACGGCAATCCTGATGTTAACAGGAACGTCAAGCAAGCCAGCCTGAGCAATATCTCAGGGATAACTGTCAATGCTGATTATGCTTCCGGCAGCAAGATGCTCGTTGCCATGGATCGCCACACCGGTGAAGTTCTCTGGAAACACAACGCAAAATACTCATTTCGCCATAACGCCATTACTACAACAGCAAACAAAGTATTCTGTATCGACGGGATGAGTGCGGCCAAGCTGGCTTACCTGAAACGTCGGGGGCTCAATTTCGAGCAAGAACATACACTGTACGCCTTAGACGCTCGGACCGGCCAGGTGCTTTGGAAAAGCAGTGAAGACATTTTTGGTACATGGCTTGCCTATTCTACCGAGCATGGTATTCTGCTTGAGGCAGGCAGTCTCTCCGGGGATAGAGCAAGAGATGAAACAGGCAGGGGTATGACGGCTTATAGAGGATCGGACGGCAAAGTACTCTGGAGAATCGATGATAGCTACAAGGGTCCCCCGATACTATACCACGACTGGATTATTACGCAAACCGGTGGCGGCAGCGGTTCTGCCCCCGCTGAAGCGAAGGTTTTCGACCTGCTTAGCGGCAAATATATAACACGAGAACATCCGATGACCGGCCAAACGGTTCCATGGACATGGGTCCGGTTCAAGGGGTGCAACACGGCGATAGCCAGTGAGAACCTGCTGACTTTTCGTTCGGCCTCCGCTGCGTTTATAGACCTGACCAAAGGACAAAGTACCGCAAGCCTTGGCGGTTTCAAGTCAGGCTGCACATCAAATTTAATCATCGCCAACGGGGTTCTAAATGCGCCGGACTATACCCGGACCTGCACATGCAGCTATCAGAATCAGGCATCACTTGCCCTGGTCCACATGCCGGATGTCGTGCATTGGACTTTTGACTATTATCGAGTCCCGGATGAGGTAACACCGGTTAAGCAGGTAGGAATTAATTTTGGCGCCCCGGGTAACCGCTACGCCGAAAAAAATATGTTGTGGCTGGAATTTCCGAGCATTGGAGGCCCATCACCTGATATTCCAATTCGAGCCAAGTATAACAATCCTCAGTGGTTCCGTTCCCACAGTTCGAAAGTGAATGATAAGTATAACTGGATAACCGCTTCGGGTGTAACAGGACTCAGAGAAGTCTCCATCCGCATGTTTATTCAACCGGGAAGGAATCCCTCAAGTGTTAACGCCTTCGACAAGAACATCGAAAAAATTCCCACCTGGCAGGAAGAATCTATCAAGGGTGCTTTTGAAAAACCCAGACCTTATACCGTACGCTTGTATTTTGCTGAGAATGCCGAATACGAAGTTGGCCGGCGCTTATTCAATATCTCCTTACAGGGTAAACTGGTTTCGGAAACCTTCGATATCGTAAAAGAAGCCGGACGAGCGAATCAAACCGTAGTAAAGGAATTTAAAGGAATTAACGTAACAGATGATTTGAAAGTCACTCTTACTCCCTCAACTGAAGGAAAAGTCGACCCCCTGCTTTGTGGAATTGAAATCATCGCCGAAGGCTGGTGAACTGAATTTTTTAGTGATATTTACCAAATAGCTCTTCTGAAGAGTTGACAAACAACATGGAAAGTTGTTAGATGTCAAGTACTTATGGATTTATGCGCCCGTAGCTCAATTGGATAGAGTCGCGGACTTCGAATCCGAAGGTTGCAGG
>CAZIAN010000007.1:0-11395 GCA_964537355.1 uncultured Pirellulales bacterium
CTGAAGCAGAGTGATGATCCGTCTCATCACAGCATTCATTAAATGCAGGTTCGAAATCAATATGTCCATCCGCTCCGAAGCATATTACAGTTCTGTATTCTATATTGCTAACTATCAATAGGCAGATAAATACGATAATACACTTTTTATATGTCTGTTGTTTTGCTAATCTTAGCATTACAGCATTCTACTATATACGAACGTAAAGTGCAAACGCTAAAATATTGAAAACTATCACTGTTAAACAATAATACTAAGAACTCAGCATATTTAATCTATAATTCAGAAAAGTTATTATATCTGCACCTTCAAATCTTCTGTTATTGTCTGGCGTCTTTTTTTACGACGGTTTATGGTCCTTTTCTCACATTTGACTACCGGCTTTTCTCCCGAAGCTACCTGAAGAGCTTCAAGAGCTGTCTCAGCATATAAGTCAGCTTCCATTTCCTGCCAGAGTCCTTCGGCCCGGTTGAATAGTCCGCCCGATACCATTATCCACATGTCCGGCCACGCATTTACAGATTTGATAGTATCAATTAATCTCCTGACACCAGGCGCCTGTTTTGGACCCGTACCATAAATTAACAGTATGTCGGGACCATATTCGTTTGAAAAAGTAAGGATATCATCGTTTGTTAGTCCACCACCGAGAAATCGTACATCCCAGCCATTGCTTTCAAACAAATCAGTCATCATTTGAGCTCCAAGCTCCTGTATTTCTTCTGGTGCGCAGCAAACAACTATTTTTTTATTCTTGCTTGTCCTGCGTGGAAGCTTGTTCTGCAACTGGTCCACTATATTGCGATTAACACGCGTTGCTAAATGTTCCTGTATAGGAGTAATTTTGTCATCACGCAGTAATTTTTCAATTTCAACCATAATCGGCCATATTATATTTAAATATACCGAATTTGCAGGTATGCCGCTTTGAAGTGTTTCCTCAATAACCGCTCGGCAAGCCTTTCTATCGCCCTGTAAAAGTGGTTCCAAATATCTGGCTAAAATGTTTTCCTTTACCATTGTCTAATCTCCATTTAATTTCTTGCTATTTTACTTGTTTTACCTATATCTCCATATACAAGCAGGCCTCAATTCCCACAACGTTAATATGGGCACTATAGGTATCGGTGGGTAGCTAAAAATTTCTTTAGTCAAAATAGGCAATATAGGGGCTTCTGAAAACCCTATAATTTATATGCCGTGCATAACTTATTTAATGACAGACATTTATGAAAATAGAGTTAATTTTTTCTGTAAAATAGTTTTTTTCAATGCTATGAATATGAAAAAATGTTTAGGAACTTAGCTTTTCAATACTTGAATTATTGGAAAATATTCAAAGTGTCTAATATTAAATAGAATAAGCCCAAAGGAAGCTGATTTTTTAAATATAATATCATATAAAAGTATAAAATGAGCTTTTATAGGACGTAGCTATTAAGAAATGCTAACTAACTGGGATGATTATTCATTGAAAGAAAGTGACCTAATGGTGTAAATAAAGAATAGTTAAGTATATTCTTGCTAAAATGGAAATCTGGAGAAAATGGGTCTAATAGGCGAAATTTTTTGTTTTTTTTGTTGATTTTACTTGGCAGGTAGTCTATAATTCTAAAGGAGTAGTATTGTAAGTAGGATTATGTTCTTCATAATGGTAATCTGTGCTTTTTTAGTTAGCACTGCGTATCGAACAATAGAAGGAAGGAGGTTGAAGCAAGTCGTTCTTATATCATCCTGGGCAGGTGATTGTAAAGAGTATGAAATAAAATAATTATCGGTCGTTTTGTTTGATGTTGCCTGCATTTGTTGCTTTTGCAGGCACAGATGTCTTAAACAATCAGGAGCGATTTTCGATTCTTCCGTATTTTATCTTCAAATGACAATCGAAATTCGATTATCCTCAATGATGTTTGTTGAAGACATCGGATGTTTTGGTGTGTTGCCAAAATATAATGCAAAATACATTTTTGTTTGGAGGAGAACTATTATGTGTAGGAAATTGATTTTTTTAACTTCTTTTCTTTTGGTGATGGGCCTTGCCTTTGCAAATATTGCATCAGGTTATACTATCTCCGTCAACATTACAGATGACAATAATGATGTTGAAGAGCGGCTTGATAGAGATAACGTGCTCGATATGGGCAGCAGCGACCTTGAATTTCCCTATGAAGACGAGGGTATGGGTGATCCCCAGGTAATAGGCTTGCGTTACCCTGGTCTTACCATTCCTAAAGGCAGTACAATCATATCAGCTTATCTTCAGTTCCAGGTCGATGAGACCAAAGGCGGTACAGAGCCTGTTAATCTCGTCATTGAAGGTGATCTTGCTGCTGATGCCGGTACGTTTGGCGCTGCTTTTAGTGTCACTGACAGAACGAGAACGACAGCGAAAGTACTTTGGAGTGTGCCGGATTGGATCAATGTGGGGGACCGTGGTCTTGACCAGGCTACACCGGACATTGCCTCTATCATCCAGGAAATAGTTGACCAGGATGGTTGGGCAAGCGGCAATGCCCTAGCGCTTATCATCAGTGATGATCCAGATAATCCCTCCTCAGGCATTCGATGCGCCGAGGCTGGGCCTGGAGATGATTCTGCAACATTGATTGTCGAGTTTACTTCTCCGATTTCCTGGGGACCTATACCGGCTAATGGTGACATTGATGTCGAGACAACCACTTTAGAATGGACCCCTGGAAGTGATGCTATATTCCATCGTGTATATGTGAGTACAGATCCGACATTTGAAGATCCGAACACCCTGTTCGCTACTGAAACTGATGTGCCATTAATCGCTGTAGATCTGATACCGGGTGTTACCTACTACTGGGTAGTCGTCGATGTCGTTGATACTATCGAAGATCCAAATGATCCCAATGACATTGAAGTCGAAAATCCCGGTGATATCTGGAGCTTCACTACATTAGCCCTGGAAGCCCACTTCCCAAGCCCATATAACGGCGGTAAGTGGATACCTCTTGACGCTCAGCTTAGTTGGACAGCCGGCAAAGACGCAATTATGCATGATGTGTACTTTGATGCTAACGAGGCACTCGTAGCGGCTGCCGACCCGAATACATACATGGGCAAACTGATGGATACCTCTTTTGATCCGGGTCCGCTCGAGCCGGGTACAACCTACTACTGGAAAGTTGATGAGTTTGCTATCGGCGTAACTAATCCAGGCCCTGTCTGGAGCTTCACAGCAACCGATCCGAACGTAGGCGGAGTTGAAACCGAATTCTACCTTGGTAGAACTCTGGCCGGAAAGCCAGTAGTGGTTCGTGCAGATAAAAACATCGATTTCAACTGGGGAGAGGACGCACCAGATCCTAACGTACCGGCTGATAACTTCTCGGTAAGGTTTAACGCCGATCTGGAAGTAGCAGTTGATGGGATATACACGCTCCATGGGAGTGCCGATGATGGTATTCGCGTATGGTTGAATGGGGTAAATATAATTGATGCCTGGATAGACCAGGGTGTTACCGAGTACGATAGTCCGCCACTCGACCTCGTTGCCGGCCAGAAGTATCTGGTAACGATGGAGCAATATGAAAACGGCGGCGGTTCTGCCGCTGAGCTGCGCTGGAGCAGCGATGTTATCTCCAAGCAGATTATCCCCTCAGGCGCTTTAATGCCTCCGACAGTTGCAACCAGCCCGGTTCCGGCTGACGGTGCTTCAAATGTAACTAGAACACCCATCCTTAGCTGGAATCCCGGCGAAGGGGCAGTTCAATTCGATATGATCTTTGGAAGCGCTGAAGAGGTAGCTGCTGGAGATCTTGAAGTAGTATACAAGGGAAGACTGGATGAACCGACTTATGATCCAGGTATTCTTGACCTGAACACAACCTACTACTGGATTGTTAATGGGATTGATGCCAATGGCGTAGAAGTTGAGGGTTATGTCTGGACTTTTACGGTCTCGGAAAATGTCATTATTGATGACTTTGAAGCCTACAATGACATTGATAACCTGGTATTCGATGCCTGGGTCGCCGCTGGAGGCGCCATAGTTGGCAACGATGAAGCTCCATATATTAACTGGGAGAATGTCAATAGCGGCCTTCAAGCCATGCCATTGTTCTATGACAACAATGCTGATCCATTCGCTTCTGAGGCTTCACTTACATTAGATCCCGCACAGTACTGGGGTAGCGGAGTCGGCGGAGCCGTAGCACTCGATATTTCATTCCGAGGCAGGCAGCCGGAACAAAGTGCAGGCAGCACCACCATTGACCCGGAAACGGGCCTTATCACAATGGTCGGTCGCGGAGCTGATATTTGGGGCAGCTCAGATGAGTTCCAATACGCCTACCTGCCGCTCTCAGGCGACGGATCAATGACCGTAAGGATTGAAGACCTTGCTGAAACTGACAACTGGTCCAAATGCGGTATTATGATTCGCGAGACTCTGGATGCTGGATCAAAACACG
The DNA here is from genome assembly GCA_964537355.1 of uncultured Pirellulales bacterium. GTDB lineage: Bacteria > Planctomycetota > Phycisphaerae > Sedimentisphaerales > Anaerobacaceae > NIOZ-UU13. The sequence goes on from CAZIAN010000007.1 coordinate 4,440, forward strand.
CCTCTGTGTACGTGACAACCCCGGCTAATGGCATTAGATTCCAGTCAAGGCCGGAAACAGATGCCGACTCTACAGCCGACGATGCTGTTGCAACGGACGAGGCCAAGGCACAGACTGAACCAGTCTGGCTCAAGTTAGTCAGAACAGGCGATGAGTTCAATGCATACTACGCTTTGCCGCTTCCCGAGCCGGAGCCGGTCGATCCGAATGCACCGGTTGACCCAAATGCTGAGCCGGTTGATCCAAATGCCCCGGTTGATCCTAACGCAGAGCCGGAACCAGAACCTCAGCTTGAGTGGATTGCAATGGGCTGGAATCCGCTGGTACTACCAATGGATCCCAACGTGTTTATCGGTCTGGCACTGACATCACATTCAGGCGCTGAGACTTATGCCACGGCTATTCTATCGAATCTCGAAATCGATGGTGGTGTTGGCGACTTACCATTAATATCTCAAGAGATAGGTTTAACAACAACTCAATCACCAGCCACGATGTACGTAGCTATTGAGGATTCTGCCGGTGGTATTTCGATTGTCAAACATCCAGACCCAGACGCGGTGTTGAACGATGAGTGGGCAAACTGGACTATTGATTTGAACGAGTTTGACATCGATATGGCCGACGTTGCCAAGTTGACCATCGGTGTGGAACCGGCCGCTTGCGATAACCCATTTGTTTGCTCTGTATATCCCAACAGTGCTGGCAGGCTTGACATCGATGATATCCAGCTTATTCCGGATGTTGATATGTTTGACGGCACCCTGGAAGGATGGGACCATGATAACAGCGTTGATATGTGGGACGGTTCAGCTCCCGGCGAAGGTAATCCCGGTGGCGTAGCATCGATAACCGAAGATGACGTGACCTTCCTGCGTGTTCAGGATACCGGCGATCCTCGGGATTACGGTACCACCCGTCCGGCCGGAAAGACTAACTACAGTCTCTATCTTACCCAGCCGACCGATTTTGCTCTTGACGGGGCAATAATTGAGTTCCGTGCCCGACTGGCAACTACCGGAACATTGGATGCTTGGTATAAAGGTGGAGAAAAATTGTACCAGGCCGGACCTTTAGACTGGCCATCCGGTGGTATTGGCGGAAGCTTTGACTGGTACGGCAGAGGCAATATTGGTATTGCCGAAAAGGGCCAGGGCCTTATTCCCTTCGTCCTTTCTACCAGTGGTCTTATGGTCGGCAACAGCGGTAATAAGGTCTCGGTAGATGATGCTACACAGTGGAATACCTATAAGATCGAAATTTCTGCCGCTGGTTCAGGAACGTATATATTGAAAGCCTCAGCCAATGATGGAGATGTAAAGACGTTTAATGTTACTGCGGTCTCAGTTGTTGCCGAGAATGGTACAAATATCGAAATCGGTTCTCCTGACCTTTCAGGAAATCCTGCAACTGCATTCGATGTTGACTATATCAAGGTAAGCTGGAAATAATACCAGCTTAAGAGATTTAGCAAAGTTTAGTTAAATTCTTGGGTTTGGGGGCGCTAGTAAATAGTGCCCCCAAACCCTAATCTTTTTTGGTTTTGATTCGGGCAGATCAATTAGAACTAAGCAAGGCCAGGACCGAAAAACTTGAATGGCCACGGTATTAGCTATCATCATATCATAGACTGGTTTCTTCGGACCTAAACAAGGCAATAAGCAGTATTTTAGGACCCTCGAACCGGCAGGAAAAGTAAAGTCAAATGTTCATCAATAAACCTCTGCGATTTATCCTGTAAATGCTTTCTCAGGCTTCTCTTACTTCTACCAAAGGGGGGCTCCCGATACGGGCCAGAGTAGTTCAACTGATAGTAAAAATATTCACCACGGATTTACAAAACCACGCCTTTTGTATTTTGGAAGTAAAACTTATCAGTATTAACGCAAAAACAGGGGTTCCTGAGCTGATAGAATGCGGAGTTGTTCATAAAGGAGGGGATGTGATTTTACTCTTTTTTCTTGACATATGGCTTGTTTAGTAATATAATTAGTATTAAAAGGGAAATAATTTAGCAAATTTTCATATAGTTTTGAGAAAATGGCTTGGAGTTAAGTACAGAGAAGGCCAAGAACCAATTAGCTGTGGCCGCTTTATATGATATTTGAGGAGATGGTTTCTGTAGTTTTGCGTTGAAGGTGCGCTTTCAAATAGCATTCCTATCGGATAAGACAAGTACAACTTTGGCTTGATTAGTTTGGCTTTCACAAGCTCTGGAGTGCCGGTAGTGTAGATTTCGCTTATTCAACCATTGCAAATATTGATTACTTGCCATCCAAAAGTCCTCTTAATATAGAATTAGGCTCGCTTTTGGCGCCCCACGAGGACGGAGTCTATTAACAAATACCGATATGACATAGTGGAAAGGGACTTGGACACTAAGATTAATATTGCTTAGAAAGAATTGTAGCAATGAAAGAGAAACGAATCAAGTGCCCTTATTGTTCTGAGCAGATATTGGCAGATGTCAAAAAGTGCCGTTTCTGCGGGGAGTGGTTCACAGAGGAAAACAAACCTGCAGTAAATAGCAGTTCCATAACTACTCAGGATCCAGAATTCACACAGGAACTGCCGGCCGAACCTGAAGAAGAACGGATGAAATGTCCATATTGTTCTGAACAGATATTGGCAGATGTCAAGAAGTGTCCTTTCTGCGGGGAGTGGTTTACAGAGGAAAACAAACCTGCTGTAAATAACAGTTCCATAACTACTCAGGATCCAGAGTTCAAGCAGGAAGTGCCGGCCGAACCTGAATTAGACGAAGCTGTTAAAAAATCTCATGAGGATATTATTGGAACTTCTGGTGAGAAACCCAAGATAAGAGTAATCCAGCAAGTTTATCCCAATTGTAAACTCAAGAAGAACATGGCTAACAAATCAATATTCGGCCTTGCACCCAAAAAATGGGCCCGGTTTTTGTCAATATGCTCCGGGGTCGCTGCGCTTGCTATATGCCTGTACAAGGGACTCGAATCGATTCTTCTCAAGGCGATACACAAGAAACGTATAACAAGCTATAGGCTGGTCCCCGAACTTCCCGGCGCCATCCAACCCTACTTGGATGCAGCTCCGTTAATAACTGAACCACAAGACTTTACGTACAAACTCAAAAAGTTCTTAAGAAGAAACCGAGCGTTAGCAACTTTAATTACAGCAGTACTGGCTGTATTCATTGTTGGTGTTGTGGTTTCGATCTTCTCCAACAGGTCGGAGCAACAGGCAAAGATATCTATGGCTGCAACTAATTTACTCCACAATAATATCATCACACCTGTTGAATCACGCCTGGTCGAGGGCCGTGAGGTAACGGTTCGCTCATTTTTGGACACGGTATCAGAGTGCATTGAGGGCAAGTTCGAGAACAAGCCCCTCACAGAGGCATCGGTTCGCCGAACACTTGGGGAAATATATTGGCTACTTAGCAAGAATAAGGCAGCCGAACAGCATCTCAAACGTTCGCTCCAAATCTATCAGAAACAACTCGGTGAAGAACACATTGATACGTTGGATGCCATGAACAGACTGGCCAAGGTTTACCAAAGCATGGGTCGATTCGAGAAGGCAGAAGAATTGCATTCCAACTTGCTGAAAATGATCCCTATTGTGCTGGGAAGTAAGGAAGAATTGAGTCATGTCCTCGATGGCAATCTTGTAATAGAACAGTTACATTTCCTCGCCATGAGCAATCTTGCCAGAGTATATATAGAACAGGGGCAACACGATAAGGCTGAGCCACTGCTGCTTAAAATGGCAGAAGGCAGGCTAAAAACGCAGGACAATAAACATCTATATACCTTAGACTCTTTAAAGAACCAGATCGAGCTTTATGAGGCATGGACTACGCCGATTCATTCCGAGCAATCGAGGAAAATAATATCGAATTCACTTGAAAAAACCTTTGGCACAGTATCTCTTCTAATACCACCAGGACAAACAATGAATAGTAAATAATATAGAATGGCAAATGAGGCCTGCAATTGCAGATTTTGCTTGAAGGTGTTGAAAAAGCAAGAATGATTAGAAAGTTTTCCCTTGACAGAAAAGCTGCTAATTTGATATAGTTAACATTGGTTAAACTTGTATCTGAGCAGTTGCGCAGATGCAGATTTTAAGCATCATGTGGATACAATTCTTAGGGAGGAGGCAATGCATATTACGTAAGGCACAGACAGAGTGTAAGCTACAATAAGAGCTGCCCACGGAACTTACTGGTTGCATCTGGAGCAGCCTGAGAGTCTTGCTGGACAACTAATACTCTCATCAGTATTAGAATATTTTGCAAGCTAAAGAGTTTGAAGACTGTAAAAACATTAAGCTGATGCTGCGTATCCGGATGTTTTAGGCTATGAGGTCGTTCTTAGTATTAATATGGTCGAAAGTTTTTTGTAAACTTATGAAAATTGATAAATTCCTAATTTGCTCCCTGTTTTTGTTGATATTATTAATCCTGAGTAGCTGTGCACCCTCAAATTTGACAAATGATTTGAGTGTGGAACCTCCCGAGGTAGCTCCTCCTGAAGTGGCTCCCAAGGCTGTCGAGGAAAAAGATGGCGATTATATCCTGCAAGCCGGTGATACGATCGATATAAAGTTCTTTTACTATCCGGAATTAAACGATCTCGTTACTATAAGACCCGATGGGAAGATCTCTTTGCAATTGATCGATGAAGTCACAGTGGAAGGCTTGTCTCCTTCAGAACTTGATGACGTCTTAACCAAAAAGTATTCAGGCAGATTATCCTTCCCTGAGATATCCGTTATAGTAAGACAGTTTTCGGGGCTCAATGTTTATGTCGGAGGAGAAGTAAATAACGTAGGAATTATACCCATTTTTGGGAGGCTAACAGTTCTACAAGCAATTTTACGAGCCGGAGGATATAAGGACTCGGCAGAGTTAAAAAATGTTGTGATACTACGCAACCAGCAAACAGAAGAACCTCTATTCATGATCGTTAACCTCAAAGAGGATTTGACGACATATGCAATGCGAAATGATCTTGAACTGAAACCTCAAGACATTGTTTTTGTTCCCAAAACAGGTATAGCTAAATTGAACCAATTCGTGGATGAATATTTAACTGAGCTGATTCCCATCACTCTAAACTTTGGTTTGATGTATAATCTGAATCCTGAAGTAAAGATAAAGTAAACGTGAAAAGATGTTCATGATGGAAGATGAAACTGCTGATAGTATCTCACTAAGAGATCTCTACTATACCTTATTCAAGCACAAAGTATCGATATTTATTATTATCTTTACAATGTTATTCACTGTTTTCGGTGGTCTTTATGTCTGGCCCGAAACTTATGAAGCCCGTGCTAAATTATTTGTAAAGCTGGGCAGGGAAAATGTTTCTATGCCCACAGCACCACCATCATCACAACAACGAGTACTCACAACCGGTTTGACTAAAGAGGATATCAACTCGGAAATTATGATGCTAACTAACAGATTTATGATTGAGAAAGTCGTTAAGAAACTTGGCACTGATTTCCTGTTTCCCAAATCTACCAAACCACAGACCCTTTTCAAAAGAATAAAGTACGAGTTAGGACGGATTGTTATCAAGCTAAGGAATTTCATCTTTGAAATATTATACAGAATAAACTTCAAAAAAAGGCTGTCTCCTTATGAAAATGCTGTTCTTGGAATTCAAAAAAATTTCTCAGCTATGCAATCGATGGATTCAGATGTAATAGAACTTCAATTGAGATGGTCCAATCCTCATATTGCCGAAGTTGTGCTTGATACATTAATAAATTTTTATTTCGAGTATCATTTAGAAACACATAAAATCGATGGCGAGCATGAGTTTTTTCAGAGACAAGTCGAAATAATAAGAAACAAGTTAAAGGATTCAGAGGACAAGTTGAAACTTCTAAAACAAACAGCGGGAATCACATCTTATGAAGAACAGAGTAAGTTTTTGTTACAACAAACAACGAACTTAGACGCTTCTTTAAAAAACACCCAAACAGAGACCGCTGCATCTATTAATAAAATTAATGAACTTAAGAAACAAATGTCTTCTCTTATGGAAGCAATAAAACCAGGGGCTAATGTGATTTATAAGGAAGCAGAGAGAAATTTATTATTAGAAGAAGTAAATATTAAAAGTCTTAACGCCAAAACGGAAACCCAAAAACAGCAGATAGAATCATATCTAAAGGATTTAGAAAGATTAAATCAATACGATATCGAATTAAAACGACTTAAACGCCAGATTCAAATAGATGAAGGGAATTATTCTTTGTATCAGAAAGTTCTCGAAGAAGCAAGAATTTCAACGATGTTAGACAATGAGAAAATAGTGAATATCAAGGTAATTGATCCTGCTGCAGGCTCATTTACACCTGTAAAGCCAAGGAAAATATTAATATTTAGTCTTGGTGCGGCATTGAGCTTATTTATGGGGATTGGCTTTTCCTTCTTATCAGAATATTTCGATCATTCGATTAAAACGGCTGAAGATGTTAAGCGATATCTCAATTTACCGGTTCTGGCAACGGTCCGAAAAACTAAGAAATCCAAATTTTCCGTGTAATATAGCTATGAAAATAGGAATTTGATAGTAAAGATCCTATGGAAGCTACTTATTTATATTTCGGTCCTTGTTAAGTGATAATGGATTGGCTCAGGTATATACAGTTTTTTGTGATTATCTGGAAGAAAAGGAACTTGGATACTAAGAGTAATATTGCTTAGGAAGAATTGTAGCAATGAAAGAAGGACGAATCAAGTGCCCTAATTGTTTTAATCAGATATTGGCAGACGCCAAGAAATGCTGTTTCTGCGGGGAGTGGTTTACAGAGGAAAACATACCTGCTGCAAATAGCAGCCCCACAACTGCTCAGGCTCCAGAACTCAAGCACAAACTGCAAGCCAAACCTGAAGAAGAACGAATCAAGTGCCCTCATTGTTTTGAAAAGATATTGGCAGATGCCAAGAAGTGCCG
>CAZIAN010000007.1:11495-30556 GCA_964537355.1 uncultured Pirellulales bacterium
GAATCAAGTGCCCTCATTGTTTTGAAAAGATATTGGCAGATGCCAAGAAGTGCCGCTTCTGCGGGGAGTGGTTTACAGTGGAAAACATACCTGCTGCAAATAGCAGCCCCACAACTGCTCAGGCTCCAGAACTCAAGCACAAACTGCAAGCCAAACCTGAAGAAGAACGAATCAAGTGCCCTCATTGTTTTGAAAAGATATTGGCAGATGCCAAGAAGTGCCGCTTCTGCGGGGAGTGGTTTGAAGAGAAATACAAACATTCTGTAAATAGCCACCGCAGAACTTCTGAGAAAGTTATTTTTGGCGATAGGAGTGTGCCAATTGCGATAAAAAGGCTTGGATTAGAAGAATACGAAAGGTTAAAAAATAATATTCTTTCTTTGGGTTCTGGAAAAGCCATTAAGACCATTATGGTATCTAGTTCTGTTGCTGGCGAAGGCTGTTCAACTGTAGCTGCACATCTTGCAATATCTCTTGCAAAAAACAGCTTATTTAAAGTACTTTTGATAGATGTAAATCTAAGGCATCCCACTCTACATAAATCCTTTGGATTAAAAAATAATATGGGACTGTCGGATTTAATCCTTAGTAAGGCAGGCATTAATGATGTGCTTAAAAAAACTGACTTTCCAAATTTATTGGTCATGCCGAGCGGAAAGAATAAGAAGATAGATCCTCCTCAGATTTTTGAGTCCCAGAAATTAAAGGCCCTTATAGGAAAATTGAAAGACGAGTGTAATTATTTGGTCTTTGACTCCCCTCCTGTCAGTACTTATCCCGACGCTACCATCCTCGCATCCCAAATGGATGGGGTCGTCCTGGTTGTTCATGCCGAAAAGACTCGGTGGGAGGTGGCTCAAAGAGTGAAAGAGCAATTAGAAATGGCTAACACAAACATCCTCGGGGTCCTGTTGAATAAAAAGAAGTATGTTATTCCCAAATTCATTTACAACCGAATGAAATAGTGATGGCTTTTTGGGTAAGATATTGTAACCTTAGACTACAAAAGCTCGAAAAACTTACGTAATATTCCTTAGTTAGCCGAACAATAAGAAAGTGCAGCATATGGCTTCTAACAACAAAGGACATCTTTCTAAACAAAGCATACACACTTCGCCTTCAATAGATAAAAAAAGAAGCAGAGGGAAGTATGAAAAACTCGAGATAGCTTCTTCGAGTTGTGAAACGACGGGCAGTGATATCAAGCCATTAATGTCGATGGCTGATATTGATAATGTCGTTATCGATTTGGATGAACGTAAAGTCAGCGGTTTATATAAATTAATAAAAAGGTTGATGGACATACTTGTTTCGCTGGTAGTAATATTTCTCACTTGGCCAATTATGATATATATTGCAGGGTTTATTAAGAAAAATTCTCCTGGCCCTGTAATATTTAAACAAATTAGAATAAAGAAGAATCGAAGAAATTATTGGGCAAATTCTCTGACCGACAGGTACTATTTAGATCCTAAATCAAACGAGTTTCTAAAGGATAGGAGAAAATATCAAAATGAATCTTTGGCAGCAGGTAAAAATCGTCGGAAGTTAAATCAGGACGGAGTGTATTTTTTCTGCCAAAAAGATAAAAAAATGAAAAAAGACAGACGGAAGACTCATTTGCCTGGTCGCCTTTTTGTATTAAACAAATTCAGAACCATGCATGTGGACGCGAGAGAGCGTTTCCCGGAATTATATACATACGAGTACAACGAAGAAGAAATTAAACAGTTAAGATTTAAGAAAAACAATGACCCGAGGATTCCAGAATGGGCTCGTTGGCTAAGAAAAAGCAGTCTTGATGAACTACCTAATTTTTTTAATGTTTTAATAGGAGATATGAGCCTTGTGGGACCAAGACCGGAAATCCCGGAGATGACGAAATATTATCCGGATGAACAAAAGAAAAAATTTAATGTTAAGCCGGGTATTACAGGTTTGGCGCAAATAAGCGGAAGAGGAAATTTGCTGTTTTATCAAACGATTGAATATGACCTTGAATATGTAAAAAAGCAATCTTTATTGCTGGATTTGAAGATAATGGCAAGAACAATTAAAGAAACTGTAAAACGAAACGGCGCCTATTAACCGAATCAGATTTCATAAATTTAAACCAAGTCAAATATTCATATCACTATTGCTTTAACAGTGACATAACACTACTGTGATTGCGAGCACCTCACCTTATTCTCAGGATGTATGTAAAATAAACTGAGATATTAGCTGAATCGCGATAACATTTTTCTATTACAATACTTACAGGCAATGTCATGCCGAATGCAATTTATTAGTTCGTTAGGAGTGAAGCTAAGCATCTCAAATTCGACGTGATCTTTTTTTCTCTGCTAATGGCAAATTCTTCTGCTTCACCTCAGGGTTATAGTAGGAATATCGGTACTGTCAATTTAAATGGGGCAAATATAGCGGTACGTTGCGTTATCTTTTTAGTGCCAATTTACTCAAAAGGTTTGAATAGTTGTGCTTCAGGATGGTCTATAATAACCGTCCATACAAATCAAACCCAGGATTTTTGAAAAAATCAAAAAAATCGGCACTATAAAAGAAATTGGCACACCCGAATCTTCTTTTAACTTAGAAAACCGTCCACAATTTTTGTTTGATGTTTTTAAGAGTTGATTGCGCATTAAAACTATCATGAGAGCAAATTTGGAAATATCGCGATTCTCTTTTGAAAAAACGGCATGTGTCCTTTTAGGCATCGTTTTTGGTATTATGTTAATAATTCTACCCATTAAGATGTCGATACTTGCCGTTTTTGGAAGCATAATAACTGTCATTATCTTAATCAATACTGAGATCGGTCTTCTATTGACCATAGCGGCATTCCCTTTTGAAATAGCAGGTAATTTTAAGTTAGCCGGCGCTAACACTGCTTTTCAGACTATTTCTGTTGTGAAGATACTTGGAGTCATTACTGCTCTATCGTGGTTAATACAACTTACCAAAAAGAGATATAAAATTGTTATTTCCCCTCAACTTTTCGTTATAATTGGACTTATCTTAACGGGAATAATCTCCATCTACTTCGGAACATATCATGGAGAATTTTATGTTAAAAAGGCAATGAAGTATTTATCTATGTATATAATATACTTCGCAATATTTTTTATGATGACTAATATCATCAAATCTAAAGCATTAATACAAAAAATTATTATTGTGTTGATATTTATAGCTACTATCAGCTCCCTATACAGTGTTGTGCAACGTGTTGTACCAAGATTCCGGGTTGAAATTAAGTCTAAAGAAGACGATTATTATAGATCTCATGGTGCAATAGTTGATCCCACTGAAATGTCAACCATTGGATTTGCGGTAATCAGAACATCTTCAATAATGGCACATCCTGATGGATTTGCTCTTTTTTTAGCGTTAACAATACCTCTAACCCTTTATCGTTTTGAACTCTCAAGAGATGGACCCCCGAAAATCGGATTGTTCCTGATATTAGTAATACAGTTTATAGGTCTGACATTAACTTTCTGCAGAGGAGGAACTTACACGGTTTTCATAATAATGATGTTGATGGTAATTAAAAGAGTAATAAAACCATCATGGGAGAAGATATTCATTGTTATAGCAGCCTTTGCAATGTTGAGTATATTTGTTTTAAATTCAACAACAGCTTTGAATCGCCTTTTTGATCCGGGTCATGTTGTAAAAGCTTATTCTTTTCATGGAAGATTAGATTTAATACGTGCTGGTGTAAGGATGTTCATAGGAAATAACTGGCTCTTCGGGATTGGCATGGGCAACTACGATTATAATCTGCCATTATATAGTAATATTCCCTTTACTTATGAGCCTACTAATGAATACACACGAATATTATCCGAAATGGGTCTCCTTGGCTCATTCTTTTCTCTTGCTCTTTATTTGTTGACATATACGAATTTCAGAGCGGCGGAAAAACTTTTTAAAAAATACAATGACTTACCAATGTACGATTTAACAAATACACTTAAAGCATGTTTTTTGGGGTTTTTATTTTATGGCCTTACTCAGGTTACCCTTACAAGAAAGGAATTGCCAATAGTTATGGCTTTAGCAATTGTTCTAAAGCAACTTTCAAATAAACTTGGGGCTATAAAATCGAAGAAACCAGAAAATTTGAAACTTAGTACTTCATAATAGAAAAGGCCAATTATGGTCAGTCTCTATTTTCTGATTGCAAAGTTGGTCTTTCAGACATAGAATCAGGGTTTAAATAAGTTCTACTTGTGGTGCTGTTCTCTTCAAAGAATCAGAACTGTATCAATGACTCCCGGAAGGGACTAATAAACTAGTTTCAGTGTAACAATAATTATGCTTCTCTTCTTCTTAAGAAAGGTGATTGGTCAAATGAAACGCCTCCTTTTAATCCTATTCGTCTTGTTATTGCCGGCTATTTGTGTCTGCGAGGAAGAAGAAAAAGATCCATTTTATGGCACGCACGGCATTCTTTCGAATTTCAATGATGAAAAAGACATCAAGCGGTGGTGGGTTTACAACGGAACAGTATCGATTGCCAAAGATCCGAAAAACATCAAAGAAGGCGCAGGTGCTTTAGAATGGCGATATGAAATTCGAAACCAGAAATGGAATCTGCTGGCCATAAATAAAATTCCCTCTACTAAGTTTAGAGACAAAGAAGGATTAGCTGTTTGGCTTAAGTCAAACAGAACCGCCTCGTTACTGTTACAATTTGTTGAAAAGGATGGTACAAACTACCAATATTTTAATATTGCGAAGCCTGTAGGATTAGATTGGAAGTTATTCGAAATAGATTTTGATGAATTTATTCTTGATAAAGATACCCCAGATGACAATAACAAGCTTGATCTTGATCAAATTGATCGGCTGGAGATCGTTGAAGTTGCAGGTTTTTTTAAAACCTTAGGTGAAGGAGCCAGGACTGTTTGGATAGATGATCTCAAACTTACAGGTGGGGAAAAAAACGTCGATAGCCAGAAAAAAACAGAATGGCCTATGAAAGCAACTGGAGGTGTGAGCCAAGAAAAAGGGAAGTTTGGCCAGGGAATATTAATTGATGATGAACAAGAAAAAGTTGTATTCAACACTAAGGATAATCTAAATCCCACTAAGGGCACTATCGAGATGTGGGTGAAACCGAGGAAACAAAGAATAAAGCTTTATTTAGCAGCGAGTGGTCTCCGGATATTTTCGGCCGGAAAGGAAATGAGATAATTCTTTATTTGCATGATAGTCAATTGGCTTTTCAAGCAAATAATTTAGTCCTTTCAAGCCCGAAACTGCAATTTCTTAGAGAGCGATTTTATCATATAGCGGTTAGTTGGGATAACCAGGGAACGATTTTGTATTTTGATGGCCGAAAAGTAGCTGAAAATAATATTAAAAATCTGGGTAAGATACCAAAGGAAATGGTTATTGGCAATCTTAGAAATGGAACTGCTCCGAGTCAGGCGATTATCGATGAAGTGAGAATATCGAGCTTAAAGCGGAACGAAGAAGAGATTCTTGCTTCATCCAAAAATTCTCAGGAATTTGTGTGGGATAGTAATACATTATTTTTAGCTCATTTTAACGACTCGATACTTTCAGAAATAGTTATTAAGCACGGCAATTTTAAAAGAGGGGAAAAGATATTATTTGAATTAACCATGCCAACTCCGATTGTTACACGTCAGACCAATAACAAACAAAAACTCCAATTTGATATTCTTGAGAAAGCCAACATCGTCAAGCAAGGGGAAAAAATGTTGACTTGTACTATGGGGGATTTATCTGGCCAAAAGAATAATATCAAGCTTGACATCGAAAGTCCCTTACAAGGTGGTGAATATAAACTTCGGCTAAAACTATTTTCAGACGAAGATTTATTGAATAAGGGAGAGCAGACATTTCAGGTACTTCCTCTTCCTGAAAAAGATACAGTTTCTGCTGCCGCAAAGCTGGAAACATCTGTTTCCCCAAAGGAATGGTACAACAATGTGCAGGTCTTTGGGATAATTCCTTTACCTGTAGCAGAGGCCAAGGAATTTAATATAACCGTAAATGGCGTATGGGGCGGTAGCCACACGGCCGATCCTGTGTTGACCAAAGAAAATTTCTCACCGGCTATTCGAAGAAAATATAAAACTGATACTCAATTTGTATCAGCAATGCATAATAACGGGCTTTTAGCATGTGGAGGAATGGTTGCAGCAAGCGGGAATAACACGTCGATGAAACAACACCCGGAATTGAGAAAAGCCATAAGCAAAACAGCTCAGGGGAAAAACGCCATTTCATGGTTAGAGGATTCTTATATAATGTCCGCTAGTAATCCTATATGGTATAACTGGATGATTCAGCTCGGCAAAAAAGCCATTGATTCAGGGGTAGATTTGGTAATGTTTGATGATGTTCAGGAATTTCAATTTCCATTTCATTGGGGTTTTGATAGCTACAGTAATGAAGAATTCAAAAAATATCTGCGTTCAAATTTTACGGTTACCGAACTGAATGGCCGCTTCGGCATTGTTGACGTTGATAATTTGCTTCTGGCTCAGAGAATAACCGATAAAGCTGGACAGGATTATGAGAAGAGAATAAAAGCTGATCCACTTGTAGGTGTTTTTGCGCAATTTCATGAAGAAAAAAATTATCATACAAAAAAACTTATAATTGAGACTTTAAGAAGATACGCTGAAGAAAAGAACAGGAAAATAGCTATAGCTGCAAATATTATGGCTCTGGGTACTACCCGGTTTGATGGTTATTGGTCAAAGGGCCTACTTTTTAGTGAGTTGGTTGATTTCTTCGCTTTCGAAAGTCTTTATTCTGTTGGTGGGAAAAAAGTAGTTGATATGTCTTTACCCCGAGGGAAATGGGTAGCTTGGGAAAAATTGAGTATGGCAGCTACAAAAGGTCCTGCAGTACCTTTGCTTGCCGCAGAAGCCGTTGAACAATTGCAAGGGAAACAAATTAGCAATTACCTATATATACTCACTGCAGAGGCCTACGCTAATCAGGGGGCCCATGTTCTGTGGTATGCACCTTCGTATGGAGTTGGCAAGCAATGGAAAAAATCTGCTGATGCAGCAGGTTTTATTCTGAAACATCGCGAACTATTTGAAAAAGAACAGTCCCCCTATTCCTCATCAGCCATTCTCTATTTATATTCCGAAGGTATGAGAACAAAGACTTTTACATACCTTGGTTTGGCTCAAGCATTAGCTGAATCCAATATACCGTTTGAGGTTGTCTTTTCTGGGGACGATTATTACCTAAAAGATACTTTAACACTCCATGACTTAACAAAGTATAAATTGATTTTAATTCCTTCCGTTGTCGATATTACAGATAATCAAAAAGAGGTAATAAAAAAATATGTAGCTAATGGTGGAAGGGCAATCATCGTCGATCCTTTTGAAATGAACATTTATCAATCAGAGGGAGAAATTAAGTTTGGAAAAGGGAGTTTCATAATTATGCCTTCATTGAATATTGAAGGAAAACCGGAAGATCCCGGGGCTGCTTACAATCTTACTTATAATGATATGATAAGGAAAGATATCAAAAAAGCTGTAAATAAGTATGTTGAGGATGCGATCGTTATCAATAACTCTGACCGCAAGATAATTGCCTACCCTTATTGTCAGACAAAAGAAAAGAGGATGGTAATCCACCTTATCAATTATGACCATAATTTCAAGAACGATAAGGTCAATGTAAAAAAGAACATAAGGATCAGGATCAAGGAGCCGGATTTTTATACCGGCCAAAGAAGAAGAGAAGCATTTATGGTCTCTCCGGATATTAAGAGCAGAATTACATTGCCCATTATTCTTAGGGATGGTTATCTTGAACTTGAAATCCCCGAGCTCAGAGTTTATAATATTATTGTCCTATAAATTATTCCTTATCACGAAAGCCAATTACCTCCTCTATGTCCCCGCCAAAAGACAATAGATGATATCGACAGGTTTCTCCCGGAATGTAGATAAGCTATGCATAATCAATATCCCATTGAACTTATAAAAATAGGTATCGCAAGTCTCCGTAATTATTGTTCGCGGAGGCTTCATTGGTATTCTGGAAAAGCCTTTTATAAACCTGTAAATGTTATTATAGATATTACTAATAAATGCAACTTAAGATGCAGACACTGTTCCGTATGGTCAGATTCCCAGAAGACAACATTTATGTCGGCACATCAGGTTAAGAAGTTACTGTCTGATTTAGAGGATTGGCTTGGCACTTTTAAGTTCGGTTTTTGCGGAGGTGAACCTCTCTTAAGAGATGACCTCATTGAAATAATTCAATTTGCCTGCCGGAAAGGAATCATCACCGGTGTAATTAGTAATGGAGTTCTTTTGGATGAAAAATGGGCAGAACAGTTATTGTCTTCTGGGATATCTAGTGTGACTATATCTCTGGATGGGATTACTCCACAAACCCATGACTTCGTAAGAGGCACCCCAGGAACATTTGCCAAAGCAACTGCTGCGGTTAAGCATCTTAAAGATCTCAAGAAAAAGTATGATTCCAAAATTAGGATTACTATCAACACCGTTATTCTGGAATCTAATTTGGACGAATTAGTAGATATATTAAATTGGGTGGAAACAAACGGCTTAGATGATATTTGGTTTGCTCCTCTGGGACAAAATTTTGGTGCCTCGGTGGGTAATGCAGATTGGTCTAAAGAAAATGATTTATGGGTAAAACGGTTAGACAAGCTGGATCAAGTCTTAGACGAGCTGATCCGACGAAAAAAAAATGGGAGCCCGATTAACAATACTATTTCCCATTTAAATTCCTTAAGACATTATTTCAGGCCCGACTGTTCAGTAAAGCCGCCAACGTGTGAGGCGGGTATTACTACTATAGGTATATCAGCAAACGGAGATATGGTCCTGTGTCCGTATATGGAAGCTCTCGGCAATGTTATGAATTCTGACTTAAAGGAGATATGGAATTCTGATAAGGCAGTAAGAATTAGGAATCAAATAAGAACCTGTGAAAAAGCTTGTTATGTAAGGTACGGTTTCTATCAAAAGCCCTTGATTGAGCAAATCAGAAGATTCACCAAAATTATGAAAGAATCGAGAACATGAAGATTTTGTTTATTTATCCGGATTTCGTAAGCACTGGAAAAGACCGGCATGGTATGTATAACCATGGAATCGGTTTATTATCTGCCGTTCTAAAAAAAGAAGGACACGAAGTTGCTCTACTTCATATAATCAAGCCAATAACAAAAAATAAATTTACCGACCACCTTAATAAACAACAACCTGATATCGTTGCTTTTTCGGCCACTACTAATCTCTATAAATATGTTAAGGACTGGAGCAAGTGGACAAAAGAACATTCTGAAGCAATAGTCATATGTGGTGGAATACATCCAACTTTGGTTCCGGAAGAAGTCATAAAAGAAAAATCCATTGATGCCGTTTGCATTAGAGAAGGAGAATACTCTTTGGCTGAATTTTGCAAATACATTGATAACAATATCGATAAGCATATCAACGGAATTTGGTTAAAGGAGGACGGGAAAATTTATAAAGGGGGTCCCAGACCGTTTGCTAATCTGGACGAGTTGCCTTTCCCGGACAAGAGCATCTTCGATTATAGAAATCTGACTTTAGGAAGCGAGGGTTGTGGAATATTTATGGCCTCAAAAGGATGCCCTTATAATTGCACATATTGCTGCAATGCAACCCTTAGCAAAAGTGTGAACACTTCTGAGCAGCCTTTTGTAAGATTTAAAAGCGTTGACTATATCATCGCAGAAATCGAGGATGAATTAACAAAATATCCCTTTATCAATGTCATAGGTTTTGACGATGATATTTTGCCCTTAAAAATCGACTGGTTTAAAGAATTCGTAAAGCAGTACAAAAGAAATATTCACCTTCCTATGGCATGTAACCTCAGACCTAATCTTGCGACAAAAGAAAGGGTTAAACTGTTAAAAGAAGCTGGTTGTATTCAGATTGCTATGGGAATAGAAGCTGGAAATGAATTTATTAGAAACACGATTCTTAAACGCAATCTCTCACTTGAACAGATTATTAACGCCTACAGTTTATGTGAAGAAGCGGGGATAAAAATGTTTGCATATAATATGATAGGCTTGCCTTTTGAAAATGTTTCTACAATGCTAGAAACAGTTAAGTTAAATGCACGAGTGAAGATCGATATGTGTCAGACCAGCATTTTTTATCCTTATCCTAAAACCGAACTTTATGAATTATGCAGGAGAGAAAATCTGATTACTAATCGATATGGTAAGTTCCGAAATTTTTTTACAGATACCCCTCTTAATTTTACTTTAATTGAAAGGTGCCAGATACGTTTTATACAAAGGTATTTCAGAGTCCTGGTGATAGCGTATTGTTTTATATTCTCATTACCTGAGAAGACCTCTAAAGTGTGCGTAAAAATTTATGATTCTTTTCTTTCCTCCAGGATTACAGCAGTATTAATTTGCCCTGTTTTATTAATAATCCACCAAGCCATAATGAGCACTAAAATAACCAACAAGGCAGGTAGGTGGATTCTAAGAAATATATTGGAAAATCCTAATAATTCACGTAAATTAAAAAAATCCTCAAGCCTCAAAAGAACAGAATGAAAACTATTTTTGTTGTTTTCCGGATATGCTCTCTTAAACACTTTTCTCGAAAGATTATTAAGACTACAAAAGACACAACTTCCAAATCATTAGTACATTTCGATGGATTAAAACCCGTTGAAATGTACTTGTCGATAAGCTAAATATATCAAGTGTGAAAATAATTGCATAAAACATAGTTAATTTTAAAGAGATCCTAAATCATACTTATCTTTGGAAGAAAAATATTAAGAACGTTTATTGTCCTTATGACCTTTGAAAACACAAAAATAGAGAGAGTCGTTTTTTGATGAAATACAGTCGAGTATTATTAGTAAGAACTTCTGTTCAGTTTTTCGGTTCTTATTTGCCGGTAGGGCTGGGCATTCTTAGTGAAATCTTAAAGGATAAAGCTGTTGACCATGAGGTCATGGATATGAATATAGGAAATAAAGTTGGTGATCTCATTTCAAAAATATCCATATTCAAGCCGGACCTGATAGGAATTAGTTTATTATCGGTGGCTTACAAAGAAGCCTACGATTTGCTCAGAAAGATTAAAAAGATTTTTCCTAACGTTGACATTGTTGTCGGAGGGCCCCATATCTCGATATTTAAAGAAAGTGTTCTTAAACAATGTGAGTCTATAGATTTTGGTGTAATTGGCGAGGGAGAGGAAGTTTTGGTCGAATTATGCAGTGGTAAACAATTAGAAGATATAAAAGGTCTAATTTATCGCAATGGCAACGAAATAGTTTTTTCTGGAGATAGAAAGCTCATTACTAATCTTGACAGATTCCCTTTTCCGAAATATGAAAAGTTTGAAATAAATAAATATGAAAAATTTATTCCTGTTTATTCTTCCAGAGGTTGTCCATATAGATGCACTTTTTGTTCGGTTCATCAGGTTATAGGTAGAGGATTTAGAGCCCAAACGGCCGAATATGTATTCAATGAACTAAAATATTGGTACTTTCAGGGATATCGGCACATATATTTCTTTGATGATGATTTTTCTCAAGACCTTGAAAGGATTTTCAGGTTATGCAAACTAATCAAAAAAGAGAAAATCAACGATTTAAGAATGTCTTGTGCTGATGTTAGGGCCGATAAGCTTAATAAGGATTTATTGAAAGCCATGTGGGAAGTCGGATTCAGGGAAGTAGATCTTGGTGTGGAAGGGGGCAATAACAAAATCTTAAAATCAATCAAGAAAGGAGAGACCATTGAGAGAATAGAAGAAACTATTAGAGATGCATGTGATTTAGGTTTTAACGTTCAATTATTCTTTCAAATTGGTTTTCCAGGCCAAACTGTCTCAGATATCGAAGATGCCGTTAAACTTGCGCTTAAATATCCCATTAAAAGGGCCCATTTCTTTAATACTGTTCCAACACCTAACACAGAATTATATAAATGGATTATACAGAATAGTCGTTTATTAGAGAAACCAGAAGAGTACATGAATGGAGCATATCATACGGTGAATAAACCGCTTTTTGAGACAGCCGAGCTATCTTTAGAGGATAGAAAAAAAATGTTGGATTATACAAGCGACATTTCAATCCTGACTTTGAAAAACTACTATTCACGAAAACTGAAAAAATATGGATTGTTAGGAAAATTAATAGTCATAATAGGATTTAATAAAGCTTTTATAAAATTAAGAGAAAATACCAAACTCTGGAATCTAATCTCTTCAGTCCCAAAACGTCTTTTGAAAGCTTAGTGGAAAATTATCGGGCTTGTAGAGCCGGTGCACCATCCCGTTATTATAAGAATTTGCCTATCACGTTGCGGCCAGTAATAATCAATAAGCTATGGATAGGGACTCTAAGAAACGTATAAGAAATCCCTAATAAAGAAAGTAAATTAAGAATCTCAAGAAACAAAAGAACAAAATGAAAATTGTTTTTGTTTACCCGGACATACT
The DNA here is from genome assembly GCA_964537355.1 of uncultured Pirellulales bacterium. Taxonomy (GTDB): domain Bacteria; phylum Planctomycetota; class Phycisphaerae; order Sedimentisphaerales; family Anaerobacaceae; genus NIOZ-UU13. Next base: position 24,014 of record CAZIAN010000007.1, read on the forward strand.
TCCTTATCTCCCTTTTTGGAAAGGCTATTATTATGAAGGCATAGGATCCTTATCTTCGTTTCTAAAGCAACATGGGCACAACACTTCCCTAATTCATATTACTAAACCTATCAGCAAAGAAAACTTAATTAACGCAGTTATTAATGAAGCCCCTGATCTAATTGGATTTTCCTCTACGTCACATGCCTTCCCTATTGTAAAAAAACTCGCAAGTTTGATTAAAGAAGAGAAAATACTTGCACCTGTTATTTGTGGCGGGATACATCCTACCATATCTCCCGATGAGGCCATAAATACAGAAGGCATCGATATGATTTGTAGAGGAGAAGGGGAAGAACCTCTACATGAACTGTGTAATAAATTACAAAAAGGGAAGGACGTCAGAAGAATTCAAAATATCTGGTATAAAGAAAATAATGTAATTTTCAAAAATCCCTTAAGGCCGCCTTGTCAGGATTTGAGTGCGCTTCCTTTTCCTGATAGAAATATTTTCGAGTACAAAAATCTTTTTCATGAAAGATTAGGCGAAGCGTCGGTTATGATTTCAAGGGGCTGTCCTTATCAATGTAGTTATTGTTGTAATCATGTCCTGAATAGTCTTTATGGCCAAAAAATTAAACGAGTCAGATTCAGGAGTGTAGATAATGCAATTGAAGAGATTAAACAAATACTGAATGAATTTTCTTTCATAAAGGCTATACACTTCGACGATGACATACTTTTCTTGGATAAGAAATGGGGTACTGATTTCATGTTAAAGTATAAGGAAGAAGTTGGAGTACCTTTTCGCTGTAATATGAGACCTAATTTGTTGGATAAAGATAAAGTGGAACTTATGAAAAAAGCAGGATGTTTCCAGGTCGTAATCGGGCTTGAAAGTGGTAATGATTACATAAGAAACAAGATTCTAAAGCGAAATTTAAGCAACGACCAAATAGTAAATGCTTTACAACTATTAAATGACGCAAAAATTCACACCAAATCTTTCAATATGGTAGGAATCCCATTTGAGGATACAAGCACGATTCTGGACACAATAAAGTTGAATGCAAAAATGCGTGTTAATGAAATTCAAGCTACAATTTTTCAGCCCTATCAGGGAACAACGTTGTATAATTTGTGTTTAGAAAAGGGACTATTGACAAATAAGGAATTAGCCGAGGATTTCTTTTCGCCATCTCCGGTGTTGTTGGACACTGTTACCCCTGAACATATCTTGATGTTTAGAGATTATTTTAAAATTTTTGTAAGAATCTATCAAATACTGTACTGGTTTCCAAACATCCTATCACGCGTCCTGATAAACTCTATGGATAAGTTTTTATCGCTGAAATATACTCCCAAAGTATTAAATAAAATCTTTCCAGGCATAAATTCAATATATAGATTAATCCAGTACAAGACCTAAATGCCAATAGAATAATTGTTTCATTTATAAAAAACCAGAGGAATATCATCAATGGATAAGATAAATGTGATGCATATTACAAATAATATTGGCTATGCGTCAAGTGTAGAACGTTTAATCTTGACTTTGACAGAAAAGATAGACAAGCCCAGGTTCAGCATAAGTATTGTGTCCTTGACCGAGCCTGAACGCGTATCCAAAATTTTTCTGGATAGTGCGAGAAACCTCGGAGCCCCAACGAACCTTATACCATGGAAAAGGTCTAAGCCTTTTGCTGCTTCGATTTTAAAGTTGACTAAGCTAATAAAAAAATATGAAATAGATATCGTGCATACACACGAAGTGAGAACAAACCTTGTTGGCCTGATAGCTGCCAGGTTAACTGGTGTCAAGGTGGTTGCCTCCATCCATGGGTGGGTTATGAACACTGTTCCTTTTTTATGGAAGCTCTATCAACATTTTGACAGACGAGTTATTAGACGCTGTGACCACATCATTGTTGGTTCAAATTTTCTAAGAGACGAAATAATTAAAATGGGCTTGTCTTCTCAGAAAGTAACCACTATTCACAATGCCATAGATACTGCAATTTTAGACTTATCGGCTTCTTCACTGAACTTCAGGAAAAAATATAATCTTAATTCAACGGATACGCTAATAGGTACTGTAGGAAGGATAAGCAAGGAAAAGGGGCATAAATATTTACTGGAAGCCGCAAAGATAGTGATCCAGGAGCATCCTGATGTAAAGTTTTTAATCGTGGGAGAGGGAAAGATAAGAGCTGAACTGGAAATATATGCTAAATCGCTGGGTATATTTGATAACGTCATTTTTACCGGATATTATAAGAACCTGTCCGAGGTACTCGCTGTTATTGATCTTTTTGTTATACCTTCTCTTACAGAAAGTCTGCCCTTGGCTGTCCTGGAGGCTATGGCCGCAGGCAAACCTGTTATTAGCACAAATGTTGGCGGCATACCGGAAATCATAATTCACGGAGAAACAGGACTTCTTGTAAGACCACAGAATGGAATGGAACTGGCTAATTCAATTATTACTATGTTAAACAATAATGATCTTCTTTTCAAAATGGCAAAGAAAGGCAAGCAGCTTGTGAATACTGAATTTTCTATTCATAACTTCATAGAACAAACAGAAAACCTTTATTCTAACATAGTCCGCAATCATACATGATTGTAATATACCACCATCTCATTATGAACAGAGATGTTGATAAAGCCCTATAGAAACAATTAGCTCTTTTGTAAATTTTATAATCTTGAACACATTTCTTACAATAACTCCAATATGACCTTTGAAATACTTATACTGACAGGCAAGATACTATATGAAAATTGGAATTTGCGCTGAAATGATAGGCACCACGCACGGTGGACCTGAAAGCTATATCTTTAACCTTACCAAAGCGTTAATGGAATCAGACCCGGAGAATGCATATAATTTGTATGTTGTCAGGAAAGATGTACTTAAAAATATAAATGTCCCCCGCAATTTCCGCGTTTCCCCTATCCGGCTTTATAATTCCTGGATTCGAAATTTATTCATCATGCCATTCATTTCTTTAACAGATCCGGTAGATATTTTGCATGTACAAAATGTTGTTCATCCGTGTTATAGAGGAAAACTCATAGCTACTATTCATGACCTCTCCTTTGAAATTTTCCATGATACCTTCACAAAAGGCATGCAGTTTAGATTATCAAAATTGGTTAGACGAACCGCCCGCAAAGCAGAGATAGTATTAACCGGCTCTCAGAATACAAAAAAAGACCTGATAAATTTTTATGGAATTCACCCTGAAAAAATCGAAGTAACCCCTTACGCACATGAACCGATATATAGACCTATAAAAGATCATGAAATGCTCGATACTATAAAAAGGAAATACGGGCTCACCGAAAATTTTATACTTTATGTGGGAGCGCTACAGCCCAGAAAAAATATAACCGGTCTGATAAAGGCCTGGAATATATTAAGAAGAAAATATGGTTTAGAGATAAAACTGGTTATTACCGGGAAACAAGCCTGGTTATGTTCTGAAATAATGAAAGCCGTAACAAATATTGAATATTCGCAAGATATCATTTACACAGGCTATATCCCAAAAGAGGAATTGCCCTTCGTCTTTAATGCTGCTGATTTATTTGTTTTTCCTTCTTTTTACGAAGGATTTGGACTTGTTGTTTTGGAAGCGATGGCTTGCGGAACTCCTGTCATTACATCTGACAACTCTTCTTTACCCGAAGTTGTTGGTGACGCTGGAATATTAATTGACCCCAATAACTGTGAAGAAATTGCTGAGGCAATGCATAATGTACTAACAAACCCAGAACTTAAAGAAAGGATGATTACAAAAGGACTTAAAAGGAGTGAAAGTTTTTCCTGGAAATATACTGCTGAAAAAACCATGAATGTATATCATAAAATTGGAAAAAGTAACTAATTATATTATGGCCTTTTGATTGAGAGTCGTAATTTACCCTATTTTATATAATGAGAGGAAGTAGTCTTAGAAGCTACTAATGGGTAATCATTTAAAAGAATATTTTAGATCTAAAGGAACAAAAGATATTTTAGTTGTATCCAGCGGCAAAATAGTCGCATCTGGACTTGGATTCTTAGCAAGCATTATTTTGGCCAGGAAATTAGGGCCCGAAGACTTCGGCTTGATTTCACTTTCATTGGCGATGATGATAGTAATTTCCGGAATTACAGGGGGAAGCATAGACCAAGCTACTGTAAAATTCTCTTCCTTTTATCTTAATAGAGATAAGAAAAAGGCTGAATTAATTTTTCACACAACCTTTAAGATAAAGATAATAATAGGTTTATTTTTGCTACTCGCCGGATTACTCATAAGTAAGCCCATATCACGGATTATTTTTAAGGAATCAGGATTAGAAAAACTTGTAACTCTTTCTTTCATCGGGGCAATTGGCATCATCTTTATGGGTTATGTGCTTGCATTCTTGCAGTCACATCAGACATTCGGTAAGCACATCCTCTTGGAAATATTCAACAACTTCTTGAAGCTTGGCATTATCGGAGTCATGCTGCTCATAAATGTCCTTAACCCGATAAATTCAATGATCGTATACGTTGTGGCTCCTTTTTTGACTTTCCTTGTGGGCATAACAATTATTCCTAAGACTTTCCTTAAAGCCGGCGATTCACAGGAAAGTTTATTACCCGAGATAATACATTTCAGCAAGTGGATAGTACTTTCTTATATAATTTTTGCGCTGTACAGACGTATGGATATTTTTTTGCTGAACTATTTAGGAGAGTTCCAGGCAGTTGGTATATATTCGGCAGCATTTATTATGGCATCCATGCTGGACCTTGTGGCAGTGTCATTGTTTGTTGTGGTTTTTCCCAAAGTAAACAGGTTTATAACGAGGAATGAATATGTGAACTTCTTAACAAAGTTCTTAACATATGCCATCCCATTATATATCCTCACTTGTATTGTTTTCTTGTGCATGTCGAAATTCCTCGTTATTAAGTTCTATACGGCCGAATTCATGGATTCTGTGTCCATACTGAGGATACTTGTGCCTGGTTATGCCGTCTATATGATAGCACTACCCTCAGTGCGATTATCCTCTCAAGGAATAAACCTCAGTTATTAGTGTTAATCGATTTTATTACTCTTTTAGTTATGTTTATTGGAAGCATATCACTTATACCTTTATACGGAGCAAAAGGCGCTGCTGTTGCCGCGCTTATCTCAAATTTGATATTTTTGGTACTCATCATAAGCTGGATCATTAAAGAAGTAAGGAACATTCCTTCCGTGGAAACTGCTCCTATTATGGCCGGTAACTAACTTCTGAAAACTATCAACGGTTTTCTATAAAGTATCACAGGCAAGTTTAAGGTTTACAGTCATCATCAATCAGATTATGAAGGCTATCATTAAAGGAACGCTTAAAAGGATATTATATATTGGGGGGTGTTGTGCCTTACCAAAACAAATAAGAATATTATTTTATCATTCAGTAGATAATAGCGGCTCTCCTTTATCGACTTCCATAGAAACATTTGAAAAACAAATGTCTTACTTAAAAGAAAAGGGATACTGTACGATATCATTATCTAATTACATTAACAATATATATCAAAAATATACACAACAAAAAAAAATAGTACTTATTACTTTTGATGATGGCTTTAAAAGTACCTATCTTCATGCATTTCCCGTATTGAAAAAACATGGTTTCATAGCCACTATCTTTTTGACTACTGATTATATCAATGGATTTGCAGGCTGGATAAAAAGAGACATAAATTTAATAGAGGATAAAATTTTCAATTCATCAATAAGTAAAAAGGAACTCCAAAAGATTACGAAAGCTTCTAACTTTCCCCTGCTGACATGGGAAGAAATAAAGACGATGGACGACTACGGAATGGAATTTGGGTCACACACATCGAGCCATATCTGGTTGGGAAAAACCACAACAGAGGAAATAATGGAGGATATTTTGAGGTCTAAGTCAATAATCGAGGAAAAGCTTAACAAGCCTGCAGTTTTTTTCTCCTATCCTTATAGTGACTATAAGTCTGAGACTAAGGAGATTGTCAAGGATCTCGGTTTTAGGGCGGCATGCGGAGGGGACCCGAGAGCGGACAGATCAGCTAATGACCTCTTCGGGCTAAAGAGAACGGGCCCTGTACCTGCAGAAAATTTTTTTGAATTCAAATTCATCTTTTCAGCCGCCTTTGACTGGTACATTGGCCTGGTAGTTAGGGTTAAAGGTATGAAGTGTAGGTGACTGACTGTACATATTTTCTGAATAACTATATTCCTTCTCTTAAAAGTTTTCAAATTATAATCGTTGACAACAAATTGCCACCGGCCTCTATAAATATCCGCTCATTATCGACTGACTTAACCTCTATCAAGAACTAATACCAATCTTATTTATTATATCGCAGATACCTATTGGGCCTTGAATAGATTCTGCGAATTATGGCTCAGGCATACAATCACCCATTCGCTCCGTATCTTTTTGAGGCCCCATAGCAAAAGTAGAACAAATCCTCTTGCTCGTACGATCTGGCCAAACATAGGCTAAAAATATGCTCTTAAATCCATAGAAACTGTATTA
>CAZIAN010000008.1:0-22248 GCA_964537355.1 uncultured Pirellulales bacterium
CCCATAATTTTTTGCCCGGAGCGATATGGTGGTTGGCTATAAAAGCGGTACCAGCTTGTTTGCCGTGGTCATAGCCGGCAAAAAAGTCGTCCTGGTAGTTCCACGCAAAAAATGATATTGGTGATGGATGATTCTTCCACCAACTGAGGTCAACACCCTTTGTGTAATCCACCCCTGAATAGAATTCGTGTGAAATCGGCCAATGTGTAAACTGGTTCTTGCCGTGGTAAGTAGCATATTCGGTACTTGGAGGGAAAATTACCTGATAGTCCTGGTTTGCATGGACTGCAACATTTGCCCAGCACAGGATTGAATTAACGAACGGCGTCCGGTTGATAATCTTGATAGTTGCTTCCATATAGGATTTATCAGGATAAACGGTCATACCTATAATCCATTTCATCCTATGCCGAAGCTCAATCTCACCAAACCATACGGTCTTGCTGCCGTCTGGATTTTCCTGCAGTGTGTAGTCAACCGGCATAAAGGTTGTTGCCCTGTGATGGTGAGGGATGCACCATTCGATACCACCGGATATCCATGCACCGAGCATTCCAATAAGGGCCGGCTTTATCACGTGCTGGCGATAAAGAAAGTCGTAGTTGTTGGTTTTGTCTAATGCGGAAAAAACACGACCACCGAGTTCCGGAAGAACACAGACCTTTATATAATCATTTTCAAGGTAAACCGCCTTGTAAGTTTTATCCTTGCGAGTATCGGTCAATACGTCCAGCATCGGATAAGGATATACCCGTCCTTGTGCCCCCTGGTATGTCCTGCCGGTATAGAACCTTGGGTTTGGGTCTGGTTTGCCCACCTCATAAGTAGGAATCACCAGCGGCTCTTCATATATCTTTACGGTTGAATCTGCCTGAGCCGGGTTGATAAAGAAAGTGATTAATGTGATTAATAAGATAACCACTTTGGTAAAATATTTGCTGCCAGCCATTTGAATCCTCCTGAAGTTTTCATATCTTTAAAAGGTTGGCATATTTTACCATCAGTGATTTTGTTTGTCCCGAATTAAATTTTACTACGACGATACTATTTTCACCCATATCGACGAATTCTTTAACTCTGCCGAGACCAAAAGATTTATGCCTGACCAACTGGTTTGCCTTAAACTGAGGTGTGTCCCGGCTGATATAATCATGGTCATCGTAACTTTCATCTTCTTCAGCTTCTTCGGATATTTCCCGGCCGAGTTCGAAAATAAACTGCGAGGGTATTGACCGCAGCAACTGGCCTCGCACTGTCCGGTATCGGGCGTAACTAATATGCAGGCCGGATTTGGCGCGGGTTATGCCTACGAAAAAAAGCCGACGCTCCTCTTCCAGCTCGTCCTGGTCTTCGCGGGAATTAGTGCGTTCGTGGGGTAGTATCCCTTCTTCAACACCAACGATGAAGACATTTTCAAATTCGAGCCCCTTCGCGGCGTGAAGAGTCATCAGTGCCACACGGTCACTGGATTTATCGTAAGCATCAGTATCACTGAAGAGAGATATCTGTTGAAGATAATCGATAAGTGAGGGCTGCTCCGCCTGTTTGTCGTAAGCGGCGGCGGCGTTTATCAGTTCGTTAGCGTTTTCCAGTGCACTTTCGCCATCGGGGCCGGCGGCAAGGAAAGACTCAGCTAATCCCGATTCGTTTAGAACACGCTCGGCAAGAGGTGCGATCGGACCGTCAATGTCCTTCTTGAACTGTTCGAGCATATTAATAAATACTGCAAGCTTTGCCTTTGCTCCTTTGGAAAGAGATTCGATATGCCCGGACTTCTTCATCCCTTCAAAAAGATTGATTCGGTTATGGGCGGCGTAGGTACGAACTCTATCTGTCGTTACTTTTCCTATACCACGAGCCGGTGTATTAACAATTCGCAATAACGCAATTTCATCATCAGGATTGACAAGGACTTTCAGATAGGCGAGCAGGTCACGGATTTCTTTTCTCCTGTAGAACTCCACCCCCCGGACAATCTGATAGGGTATCTTATTCCGAATGAATGTCTCTTCAAAAGCACGGCTCATAGCATTAACACGATAGAATACGGCCATATCTTTGAGGTTGGCGCCCTTTTTAGTCAGCTCATTTATCTGTTGGGCGACAGCCTGGGCCTCCTGGGCTTCATCCTCGAAGACATCTATGTTGACATCCCTGCCGGAAGGTTTGGTTGGGATGAGCTTTTTATCTTTTCGATTCTGGTTAAATGCTATTAAGCTGTCGGCCATTGCAAGGATGTTCGGAGTGCTGCGAAAATTCTCTTCGAGTTTGATGATTACGGCGTTGGGCCAATCCTTTTCAAAGGCCAAAATATTTCGGATATCAGCCCCCCGCCAGCGGTAGATTGACTGGTCCGGATCGCCGGTTGCGCAAATATTGTTGTGCTGTGAAGCAAGGGCTTTGGCAATTCGATACTGGGCGTGATTTGTGTCCTGATATTCGTCGATTAGCAGGAATTTGAAGCGTTCGCCAAGCTCGCGACAAACATCGGGGGAGTTTTGCAGCAAAAAAGCCGTTTTCATTAGTAAGTCATCAAAATCCAGGCCGTTTCGCTCATTCAGGATACGCTGATAACACAGATATATTTCTGATAATGTGTTAGAAAAAAAATCGTCGGCATCTTTTCTGAAGGATTCGGCGTCTATCAGCTTGTTTTTCAAAGTTGAAATCACATCGAGCATTCGGGCAGGAGAAAAGTTGCTCGTATCAAGTTCGCAATCTTTGACCGCCTGCTTGATACACCTGGTCTGGTCGGAGGAGTCATAGACGCTGAAGTTGGATTTAATACCGGCTTTGTCTGCATATTTGCGAAGAATTCTGACGCATAAAGAGTGAAAGGTACTGATATGTGCTCCGGCACAGGCGCTATAGGTGAATGCTCTTTGGCGCATCTCCTCGGCGGCTTTGTTCGTGAAAGTTATTGCACAAATATTATATGGATGGACGCCTGAATCAATAAGTGCCGCGATGCGATATGTGATTACACGGGTTTTGCCACTGCCCGGCCCGGCAAGAACGAGCAAAGGCCCTTCAACGTGAAGGACAGCTTTTTTCTGAGAAGGAGTTAATTGTTGCACAAGTGTATCGTCCATAGCTGAAACCGGCCGCACCACACCGGTCTGATGTGTATTAAGCTCAATGGGTGCAGAATCATTTTGCTTGTTCTGATTGTTTCCTGAGTTTTTCTACTTCGGCTTCTAATTGCTTGAAAAGCTCCGGTTTTTCGATTCTTATGCGGCCAAGCAGAGTCTGTCTTAAGTAAGGTGGATATAACTGGTCATTCAGGAAATCACGCAGCGCAAATGACCTAAACTGTGGAAGTGTAGGCAGGTTGATCCTAAATTCAGGGTCGTCATGTTTTACCTTGTAATAGTTCCAGACTTGCTCTGCCATTTTTTCACTATTGAATGAACCATCATCATCACGGATTGCATATAGGTAATAACTGTCCCTCAACATCATCGTAATCATTTCTTTTGCGTCATTAATTCCTATAGCATCGAGTTCCTCTTTGAAGCGTTCCTTTACATATTCATCGACTACGGGATTTTTAAATTCATCCAGGGGGTACAGTTGTCTTAGTTGAGTATAAATCTTCTGTGCGTATCGTTTATGTCCGGCATAATAGAAGGAATTTACGGCATTCTTGAGCATATTACGGTGACCGTTCTGAAGGGATACATAACGTTGCTTGTCTCCGTCATCTTTGTATTTTTCGAGAGTTGTAAGCACTGATGTATTATACGGCTCGAACATCCTCAAATCCGGCCGCAAAAAAACCTCTTTGTAAGTCCGCGTCTGAGGCTGCTCTGGAGAATCCTGTGAAGATGCGGGAAGCTGTAATTCGTAGATGAATATTTTGCCGTTACGGAAGAGATCCTGCAAACTATGAAATACGATTCGGTCTGCGTTTGTTTCAGTTGAATCGATTTTCCTGTCCTGCTCTTGTGCAAGTATTTTAAGACCTTTGACGGCCCAGTAAATTGCATGGCTGTCGGGGTGCCGCCAATCCAGAGGCAAGTGTGTATTCGGGTCGCTGAAATCAATAGGGCCATAGCTTCTGTTTAACTCTCGCATTAACACGGGGTCAAGTTTCCATACTTTACGTAACTGCCAGGCTTTGGCAAAGATATCAAACTTATTGAGGGTTTCAGTGCCTCTGAAATTATCAATTGCCTGACCGGCGGCGGGGTCAAACCTTTTGGAGTTTTGCCTTAAAGATAGATAATTGCTCACAAACTCATTGTCGTCGGAGAATGCTTTATCGGCTGATTTTAACGCCTTGATTAACGAGGCCATATTCGGGTCATTGGCAATTTCCTGCCAGGAGAGAGGTGCTTCGGCCAGTGCATCGAAATACTGATTATCCGCAGGTCCAAGAAGCGGCTCCATTGCCAAAGCCAATTGCAATTTATAGTATTTATGTGCATCATCTGATACGCCGCCTATTTTGTGCTGGAATATCCTGCCAAGTTCGCGATAAAGCGTAATATTTTTGAGTTTATATTTATCGATAGCCTGGTCACGGAGCAGTTCATAACCGTTTCTGACCCATTGCCATCTTTGTTCCGGCTGTGTCTCTGGTATGGCGACCGAGATGTTATAAGCCATATTCCAGGCCTGGAACTCCCAGACCGATGCGAATCGAGGCTGCAGGATGGTTATCCATTCGGCAAGCTGTCTGGCGTCGAAGAACTGGCCTTCCTCTTTAAGTTTATCCGCTCGCATCCATAAGATATCCACGATCAGGCCGCGAAAGGCTCCGGTTGCAATGGTTGCGAATGCCAGTGAAGGAGGAATGTTTTCGGGCGTATCGATTATCAAATGCATGTCCTGACGCTGGCGATTTATGGAATTGAGCTGTATGCCGGCGCCGATAAATAAACCAACTGCAAGAACTATACAAACAAAACAGATTATTTTGTCTCGTAAACGCATAAAAACCGTAAAATGAACTACACGATAATTTTTGCAATTTCCCGATAGCTGAAAATAATTAAGGCAAAAACCAGCAATAAAAGTGATTTAATACAAACCATGACAACGGCGCACCTGGCTAATACCGTCCAGCTCAATAATAGCCCGGGAACCATGAACCTGGTAGGGTTGTATTTGTCAAACTGCGGTAAAAGCATGACCATCCATTTGATAGTATAAGTGTAAATCACACCAACATTTTCACTTAGAAAGCCGAAGGAATCCATAACAAAGCCGCTGAAACACGAAGTTGAAAAAAGTACAAGGCAAAGCAGTACAGCCACAGGGAAAGACAAAAAAGTCGAGGCCAATGTGCCCAGGCATGCCAGAAAAATCAAACGGAACAGTATTAGAAAAATAACCCTTATGAAATTGCCTGTGAAAGTATCTGCCTTATAAAGCACTTCTATTCCGTCCGGTGGAAAGAATATAACCGTGTTGTTTAGTGGATAGTTCTGGAATGCGACAGCCAGACGGCCATGTTCGGGTATAACATTGGCAGGGATTACTATTTCGTGAAAATCCCGAACCGAGTTTTTGTGGACACGGTCGTAAATGGGAGTTTCGCTTTCTGTACCATACTTGATATATTGGTAATCGCCAACAACCCATCTGCCTAAGACCTGCATATCGGGTGGATTAACCGCAACGTCGTATTTGAATTTTATAAAGAAATTTTGGGCAAGAGACTTAACGTTATCGAATTCCCATGTCAGTACCTGGCCGACATCTGCAGCTCTATTAGCAAGTTGTTTTTGCATAGTAATCTGGGAGATGATTTCCTCATGCGAAACATTTTCAGGTAATTCATTACTTCTTTCAAGTTTCTTGTAAGTATCCTCGACCTCCTTGGAAACATCGAGCGGCGGGACAGTCAGGGATGCCCTTGCAGTAAAAAACTCGTAGTTTGCCTGCGTCCGTTCAAGTTCAGGTGCCTTGGTGAATTTCGGCATGTAAATAGTAATTGTGTATATTATCGCTGCAAACAAACTGAGCAAAACCACATCTAATAATATTACTCCGAGCAGTTTGCCCAGAAGAAACTCAAATCGGCGAATGGGTTTTGTGATAACTGTATATATCTGCCTTTGCTCAATGTCGCTGGTTACTGCGTAAATGGAGATTATTATCGTGAGTAAACTGAGCAAAATGCTGGTCAGTGAAAGGCCGTAGCTTACGAAGGTTTGCAGTCTGCCTTTTAAGGTACCATCGCCTGTGGTAGAAAAACCCATAACAGATAGAAGGACAAGCAGCAGGATTAGAAAAACAACGGCAACCTTCATCCGCACAGCCTGCTTTATAGTATTTGTGGCGACAGCCCAGATACTACGCATCGCCTGCATCTCCTGCCTGTGATTTATCAGTTGGCTCTTTGTCCTGGTCCTGGGTGGATTTCTTGCCTGTGAGCTGGTCCAAAATGTTTTTGTTGACTTGCTCGGCCTGAGGGGCCTGGGATTCGACCGGTTGCGTTGTAATTGGTTCGCTTCTGACAGAGGCATCGGGCTCGGTCTGCTCGGTCGAGCCGGTCAGTTTACTTAGCAGTTGTTCAGCAGGTTCAGGTTCGGAACTCTCGACAGGAATCACCTTTTCTGTTGACGGAGGTTCCGCCGGGCCGTCCGGTGATACCGGTGCAGAGACAAGTTTATCGAGTATATCTTCCGTAACGGTTTGCTTTGTAAGGAAATCGCCGATTTTTGTAGTGCTGACGGCACCGCTTGTGGTCTGTGCCTGTTTTTGAGCGGCCGCCACCGTTCTGATAAAAAATGTTTCGAGTTTATCCATCGGAGAGGTTACCACGCACTCGGCATTTTCTTTATGAATTAGCTGCTTTATCTTCTCAATGGTGGCATCGCTTACGGCATCGGCGGTAATTTGCCTTTTGTTTGTCTGCTGTAAAAGGTCACTTACCTGGCCCTGGATCTGGATTTTACCGCCGTAAAGAATAGCAATTCTGTCGCATACATCTTCGACGTCTGCAAGCAGGTGGCTGCAAAGTAAAATTGTCTTGCCACGTTCGGCAAGCTTCAGGATTAAATCCTTTATCTGTCTTGTTCCAATGGGGTCAAGGCCGGTCGTCGGTTCATCCAGTATAAGTAAGTCGGGGTCGTTTATCAGTGCTTGTGCAAGGCCGATTCGGCGGGCCATACCTTTTGAAAACGTTCCGACCGGTCTGTTGGCGACGGCCATTAATCCGACCATATCGAGCAGAGCTTCGATACGCATTTTTCGCACTTTGGCCGGCAGGCCGAATAATCTGCCGTAAAAATCCAGAGTCTCGCGGGCGTTCAGGTACCTGTATAGATAAGATTCCTCTGGTAAAAAACCGATTCTGGAGTTGATTTGAGAGTCTGCTCCGTCTCCGCCGAGAATTAATGACTTTCCCTTCGTCGGATGAAGCAGTCCTAACAGCATTTTTATGGTTGTTGTTTTTCCCGAGCCGTTGGGGCCTAAAAGGCCGAAAACTTCATTATAACGAACCTGTAAATCCAGGTTATCCACAGCATAAACCCTGGCCCGTCCCCACCAGTCGGAAAAAATCTTGGTCAGGGAGAAGGTTTCAACAGCATATTCCATATTTTTTATCATGTTGCTTATTACCGGGTTTTTGCCATTATAGTTCGTGGTCAAGGTCCTCGCCGTAGCGGACAAGTCGAGCACTGTTAAAGACGACAATCAGTGAGCCGGCAAAATGCAAAGCCGCTGCATAGACAGCCGGCAGCCATCCCGCTGCTCCTGCGGTGTCACCAAGAATTACGAATAATATTCCAAAACCGAGATTCTGAGTAATGACTTTTCTTGTTTTTCTGGAAAGCCGAACGAGGAAAGGCAGCCGCTTCAAATCGTTGCTCATCAGGGCAATCGATGCAGAATTAATAGCTACATCACTGCCTGCCGCACCCATAGCAATACCCAGGTCACCTGCCGCCAATGCAGGTGCATCGTTTATGCCGTCTCCGACAACGACAACGGTATGGCCGTCTTTTTTAATCTGCTCGACAATCGCTAATTTGTCCTGAGGTAAACAATGTGCTTTGAAATCGGTACAGCTCAGTTCGGCGGCAACACGGCTGGCTACTTCATTCCGGTCACCGGTAAGCATGGTTACTCTTTTTATGCCCAGATCGATCAGTTCCTTAACGGCATGCCTGGCTTCGGGTCTGGTTTTGTCCTGCAAACCAATCCAGCCGATGCACTTAGAATCTTTTGCTATATAAAGAGTGCTGAATCCTTGCTCCTCGTGCAGGGCCGGGTCGGAAACATTACTGACATCAATGTTGTTTTCCTTGAGAAATGTATCTCTTCCGACATGAATTGTAGCTGAATCGATAACTGCGGTTACGCCTTTACCCGGCGTTTCCTTGAAGTTGTCCGTTTCTGGTAAAGACAGGTTTGCTTCCTTTGCCACTTCACTGAGCGCCCTTGCGGCCGGGTGTTTACTCATCTGCTCGGCAGAAGCTGCAACAGCTAATAATTCAGCCGGCTCAACACCCTCACAAGGCGTTAGTTTTGTTACATATAAACGGCCGGTAGTTACCGTTCCTGTTTTGTCGAACACCATCGCTGTCATCTTGCCGGCAATCTCGAGGTCGGCGACGTTCTTTATCAGAATACCAAGGCGTGCAGAAGCGGAAATAGCCGCCACCATTGCCGTCGGCGTAGCCAGAATCAAAGCGCAGGGACACGAGACAACAAGTATCGTAATGGCCCTGTCTATATCACGTGTGAAGAACAGGACTATACCGGCAATCATTAAGATTGTAGGTGTGTACCACTTGACATATTGGTCGATTATCCGCATAATCGGTATCTTCGTTTGTTCAGCCTGCATAATGAGCGACTGAACCTTACCGAGAGTTGTGTCTTTGCCGGCTTTGGTTACTGTAATATCAAGCACGCCTGTAAGGTTGTTCGTACCGGCGAAAACCTGCATCCCCGGGACCTTATCGACGGGCAGAGATTCACCTGTTATTGTTGCCTCGTTAACGGAGCTAAGGCCTTTTATAACTTCGCCATCGGCCGGTATATTGTCACCGGGGCGGGTACGGATGCAATCGCCGGTTTTTAAGCTGCTTACTTTAACTTCTCTTTCAGATCCGTCTCGGTCGATGATGTTTGCTTTTGTAGGTGTGAGCTTTATCAGAGATTCGATTGAGGCGCGGGCCCCGAGGGCGGTACGTGTTTCAATCAACTCGCTGAGGAGCATAAAGAACGCGACGATACCTGCCGTGACGTAGTCCTGCGTTGCAAAGGCTGCTATTATAGCCAGTGCAACCAGCTCATCCATATGTGCATGTCCCTGAACGAGGCTTTTTATTGCATGATAGACGATGGGAGCGCCGAGCAGTATAGCACCGGCCATTGCTAAAAACTCAGGTTCGAAGCTGCCACTTCCCCAAATGAGTTTTGCGATGCCGCTGTTTATCAGCAGCACTCCACCGGCCAACGTTCCTAATAGAGCTATACTTACGCGAATCTGCTTGCCGTGAGTGAGCTCGGCGGCGATGTCATCCTGAAAATGTAAATGTTGGTGAGCCATAATTTCGTCTTTTTTGTTGAATATTAAGATTCAGCTAATTTTTAATTCTTTGGCTTAGTTTGCTGATTGTTGGTTTTCGGTTTTAACCTGGGGTCTCTGTTTATCAGAATTCGCCATTCCGTCCCTTCAGGAATAATGAATTTTTCATCAACATTGTTGTAAATATTTTCCATTGCATCCTGATAGATCTTCTGAATAACAAGCTCCGGATGTTTGCGATATTCGGGAAGCAATACCTTGAGATATTCGGCGTTGGCTCTGGCATTTGATACGACTTTGCTTTGGTAGGACATTGCCTCAGAGATTTTCTCCCGAGCTGTTCCTGCCAATTGGGACCACAATAACTCCTTTTCTTCTTCACTGACCGTATCATCATATAAGGCCGCGAATAATTTTTCTGCCACCGGCCCGGCTGCCTCATTCAGGGTGCTTTCGGCATAGGACCGGGCGGCGTTTATTTTTGTTTGACGGTCCTGGCTGGCAGTAACTAATGCCTGAAATTCCTTATCGACCTGCCGTGGCCAGGTCTTTTCTGTAAGCTGTACCTGCACGACTTTTAAGCCGCTTTCTATCGTGTTGAGTTTTTCCTGCACCAATTCTTTGATATCTTCTGTCAGCCGTGCTACCTGCTCGTACATAATATCGTCAATAGTATAATTAACTGTTGCGGTTACTATCGCATCTTCAAAGATATTTTGCATAAGCGGAGTTATACTCTCTATTACAACATCAAGATAAATATCGCCCGGCTTTACATCTTCAACGTAAATATTCTTAAAGAACCGTACGGGGTCATCGATCTGATAGGTTAGCCGCCACTTACAATGGACGATATTGTAGTCACTTCCGCTCGATCCGGATATGTTCTCATCCTGTCTTTCACTTCGCGTAATACAATAACCATCTTTTACGGGGTCCAGTTCAGGCAGGAATCTGGTCTTTTGGATAGAGGGATCCATTAGCATTTCTTCTTTACTTTGGTAATACCAAAAATTCCTTATGGCCAAATCCACTTTCTTCTCTACAGGGATTTTCACCATCTTTTCCACCGGATATGGGATTATCCAGTACGGCCAGGTCCTGGGTTTGAGAACTCTGTCCTCGCCAACTCCGCGAATCTTTCCGAACCGTAAAACAATAGCCTGCTCGTCGGAACCGACCGTTTTAAAACCGGAGGCCAGAAACGCAAGGATAAGCACCGCCATTATCACTTTCAGGATGACGAAGCTGATTCCCAATGCTTCCGACAGCGACTTGCCGGCTGCATCAAGTTCTACGGGTCCGGATTTATCTGCTGTTTTTGGTCGTAAATCCTTATCACTATTTTTATGTTCTTCATCCATAATCTTGTATAACTTTTATTTCATTTCGCACAATAAAATTGACGTTATTCTTACTGTTTAGGTTTCAGGGACGGGGTTTCCTTTAAAAGTTTGAAAGGTTCCGAATCGGCCGGAATAACGATAGTTGAACGTTCCTCTAACATCTTTTCCAGGCTGTCGATATTACGCAGAAACATTGCGAGTTCAGGATCTTCTTCCAGCTTTTTATAATGTTTCGCGGCTTCGGCATCACCCTGCCCTCGTATATCCAGGGCCCTTGCCTCTGCGGTGGTAAGCAGAACAGACTTCTTGAAATCAGCCTCGCCTCTTATCCTGGTTGCCTGGCCCTGGCCCTCGGAAATGGTAGCTTTGGTCCGTAGGCTTCTTGCAGCTTTCATCCGCTCGAACACTTTCACCGTAACATCTTTACTGACTTTGAGCTGTTTTATGCCGAGGGTCTTGATTTCAATGCCGTATTCGTTGCTCAAGGTTTGTTCAAGGTCTGCGAGCATTTCGGCTTCAATTGCCTTGAATTTAATTTTTGCCGGGTCACTGTTCACAAATTCGCCGAAGGAATGCTGGCCGATTACCCTGTTTTGCGTATCCGTGATCTGGCTGTACAGTTTGACTTCCGCTTCCTTAACAGTACCAACGGAATTAAGGAATCTCAAAGGCTCGGAAATCCTCCAAACTACATAAGTATTTACTATAATTGGCACAGCGCCTTTGGTTGTAGTCTCTCCGAGGTCGGCCTCAAAAACATGCATCCTGGAGTCGAACCTGTGTATACGTTCTATCGGGGCCGGTAACTTGAAGCATAGTTTTGGCTCGGTGATTGTACGCACAGGCTTACCGAATCTCGTTACTAATGCGGATTCGGTCTCTCTGACCTGAAAAGAAATCAGATACAAACCCATAATTAAAACCGCTAATGCGATACAAATTGTAATGACTATATTTTTCATTATTTGCTTGTCTCCTCAAGACCACCGATATCATATATACTTGGTGTGAGTTTTTCCTGGACATCGATTATAAAAATCTGCTTATCGTTCGGATCTGCGGCCACGATATATTTTCGTATATTTTTCAGAGATTCTTCGAGCATATTTAACCTAAGATGCTGTGTGTAAATCTCTTTCGCTGCCCTGTATGCCTTGAGCTGGCTGTCAAAGCGTTCGCCGGCTGCTTTTGCAAGTGTGGCTTTTTCAAAGGCGTAGCTTTGAGATTCTCTCAATGTTTTAAAGATATCGCCTTTGGATTCTTCAAGTGCCGTATCCAGCTCAGTACCAAGCGTTTCGACATCTTCCGTCCTGTTTGTTTTTTCGGCATGCTGATATTTTACTGCGAGACCGTAAAGCTCGTCAGCGGATTCCACAGAACCTGCAAGTGTACTTAGACTTTCGTCTCTATTTGCCTGAGCTTCGAGGATAAGTGCCTGTTTTGTCTGAACCGCACCGACAACCTCCTGATAATCTGCCGCTACTTCAGTCGGAGGGTGAATACCCTGAAGACCCAGAAAGACGATTTCGATACCTAAACCAGCTTCGTCGGCGGCCTTCTGGATTTCACGTATCAATGTGTTCTTGGCCTGAGTCCTGCCTGCTCCGAGCAGGCTCTGCTCAAGGTCGGCTTCATCGTCAACTTCGATTTTTGCACTGGCTGCGAACTTCGTCAGCTCACGATAGCAGATAGCTTCGAGCCGTTTTTCCGGTTCGTTGTGGTTATAGATGAAAGAATACAAATCCTTTACTCTGTATTGAACCGGAACGGCGGCCATAACAATTCCCACGGGCACTGCCGAATCGTCTGAGGATATACTTGTTTGTTTACTTGCCACAAGCAACTGGTGTTCTTCCTCATAGTGCTGCTGGCCCCACAATAACGGGCCATACCCAACTTTGTCGTCGTTTTGCTTTTTGGCGACAAAGCCGATACTAAGCTCCATTACTTTCTTAGTCGGGTACTTATAGGCGATATCTATCGGCCATGGCCATTTTCTATGCAGACCGGGGCCGACAAGCCTGACATCATTCGCATCGTTTTTGGGATTGCCAAATCGCTCTATTATCGCCTCCTCATTAGGTGCTACTACGATAATGCAGCTTAACAAGTATAGCGTAATTGCGGCAAATAAAACCAAAGGTGCTATCGCTTTTTCGAGCAGTTTATAAAACCAGGTTTGAGAAACCTTGAAGCCAAACTGATAGTCAATGGCGCCTGCTGCGCTGCGGAATATTCCGCCCGGTTCATTTATAATCCCCAACAGTCTGCTGTCAAAAGCGCTTCTGCTGTATTGCCCTTTTAGTCTCGGACGGTAGATATCGAAGATGAGATTCAAAGCGGTTTCGGCGCCGAGGAAAACAAGCAGAATCGGGATAATCCAGTTAATTACGTTTAGTACGACGAAAGATTTGAATTGTGACAATGCCAAACCTATTGCTATAGCAAAGCACAAAACAGCTATGCTTAAAAGAATGCTGCCCCCTGCTCTTAACGGTTTCCACTGCGGCTGGGCCGACATGCCCGTGGCATATCGAGATATTAAAAAGCTCAGAAACGCAACGGCCGTCATACCAATTGCACAAAGCAAAGGTTGTTGCGGCTCGCCTTCAATGCCCTTCATAACGGCTTTTAATAAATAAAGTCCGAGACTTATTTCATAAGCGGCGATTAGTGTTGAGAATATGGGAATGAACCATCTTTCGAGTATTTGCAGGTGCCGCTGAGCGGTGGCGAATAAGCCGGCACGTTCGCCGCTGGCTTGAAAGATTGCCGAGGACTTCTCGTCCTTGACTAATTGGCCCATATCGAGTTTTTCCTGCTCTGCCAGGGAACGTTGATGGAATTGAACACATAAAACCAGCCAAATCAATGCCGAAGATAGAATCAGCCAGCTAATTGCAGAAAGAGCAAAGAAGCCGCTCCATCGGCCTAAGAAGAAGGCAATGCCGAAGAAAATCACACTCAAAATTAATGATACAATCGCTATGTTTTCAGGGCGTTTTGATGATACTGTCATTTTTTATACCGAATTTATACTCCGAACAAAAAATCCACAAACACAGTATTCACATAATATCTGTGTATGTTCTTTACAAATTACAAGTTGCGTAATATAACAATAATCGTTATTCTGGCATAGAGGTAATTGAAAAAAAAATTATGTTCTTATATAAAACCGCGTCACCTCGGTACTCAGCACAGGCAGAACGGATTGGTCGTGACAGATGAATAAATTATTTACGATAGCAAAAAATACCTTCATAGAAACCCTGAGACAGCCTGTCTACGCCATTATTATCGTTGCCGCCCTTTTCCTGCTCTTTATCAGCCCGTCTTTGACAATGTACACAATGAGCGACGACAACAAGCTCTTGCGCGAGATAGGATTATCTACGCTTTTTTTGACCAGCTTGTTCATTTCAATATTTTCCGCATCCGGTGCTGTGGCCAAGGAAATGGAAAATAAGACGATATTGACCGTCCTGACCAAACCTGTTCAACGTCCGATATTCATTATAGCGAAATTTTTCGGAGTGGCTTCTGCCGTGGTTCTGGCGCACTATATCTGCACTATCGCCCTGCTGATGGTAATTAGGCACGGTGTGCTCGAAACGGTAAATGACCAGCACGACTGGACGGTTATTGCTACAGCAGGGATTGTCGTTGTCGCAGTATTTTTGCTAAGTGCTTTTTTTAATTATGCTTATGAGTGGAAGTTCTCGTCAACAGCAATCGTTTTGACCGGCATATTCGCTACATTAGGCATTGTATTTTTGGTATTTATTGACAAGCAGTGGCAGTTTAATCCCAAGGGTAATGCCATAAACGCCGTGGATATTTACGGCTCGGTATTACTGCTCTTGGCTGCAATAATAATGGTGGCTCTGGCGGTGGCGCTTTCCTCCAGATTTAATATTGTAGTAACGCTCTCATCCTGTATTGGGATTTTTTTATTGGGTCTCGTAAGCGATTACGCCTTCGGAAGATTTGCCGAGACTCAATTGTGGGCAAAAATAGGCAGATATCTGGTGCCCAACTTGCAGATTTTCTGGATTAGCGACGCAATTTATGAGGGCAGCCAGGTACCTGTAAAATATATCGTAATAACTGCCTCTTATGCCTTATGCTATACGATAGCCATTCTTGCTTTGGCTATCGCCCTGTTCCAACGCAGACAAGTAGGTTAATTTCCGCATCCAGGAGTATATTCGCCGCCTCAGATTTCTGTAGATATGTTCTTTACGACAGCTATCTCATCACAATTTTGCTGCTTCGAGCATTTGGCACAATCGCTCCAGACCTTCATCGGCAGTGTTTCTTTTTCTACGATCTCGAAGCCTAATTTCTCAAAAAAGTCCGGCTCAAGCGTAAGTGCAAAAACCTTCGGCACACCAAGCCGGCCGGCTTGTTCGATGGCGGCGGTTACTAACATCCTGCCTATGCCCTTTTCTTTCTTCGTTTGGTCAACTGCCAGGGATTTTATTTCCGCTAAATTTGACCAGATGACCTCCAGGGCACAGCAGCCGACCACACTGCCATCGGCCTCGGCCACACTAAAGGTCTGCAGTTTCTCGTAAATATCAGACATTGAGCAAAACAGCATCCTGTCCCGCTCGGCATAAGAACTAATCAAGGCGAGAATGGCCTTGACATCCGAAATTTTCGCACTGCGTATTTCCATAATTGCAAGAGTATAACTAATTGTGTGAGATTTTCAAATAACAATCCCAATTCTCCCGGGACGAAAGTCGGCAAGTATAAAAAAGGAAAAAAGGCTGGAAAAAGAATTGCAAAATCAATGGTTAGAGTATAGCGTATGGCGTTTAGATAAAATACAAAGTTATATAAAGATGTTAGTGAATTACTAACTGAGATACGATTCACGGGCAGGAAATTATGCGTTTTATACTTATTGACAAGGTTATTTCGCTTGAGATCGGCAGGGAAATAAAGGCTATCAAGGGTGTTTCTTTAGCTGAGGAATATCTGGCCGACCATTTTCCCACGTTTCCTGTACTGCCCGGTGTATTGCTGCTGGAAGGGCTGATAGAGTCGGCATCGTGGCTTGTACGCCGGACGGAAAATTTCGCCCACAGTATGATATTGCTTGAACAGGCAAGGAATGTAAAATATAAAAGTTTCCTGGCGCCCGCTTCCCAGATAGAATATACGGTTGAAGCTAAGGTTATCGAGGAAAACATAAGCAGCTTTACCGGCTTTGGGTCCTCGGATGGCGTACGGATTGTTGAAGCAAGATTCGGTTTGAGGCATTTTAATCTGGCCGACAGGGATTCAGCAATGGCTGCTGTCGATGCTAAAGTTATCGAAAATATGAAAAAACGATGGAAATTATTGGGCTGCAGTTAGATTCCTGTTTAACGCAGAGGTGAAAATACTAAACACAATACGCAATAAGAAATTTTATGCTGGAGGTAAAAAAGTATGGCAATGGATCGGGACGAAATTATTCAGCAGGTTCAGGAAGTTCTGATTGATGCATTGGGCGTTGACGATGATGAGGTTACAGCCGAAGCGACCTTGATGGGGGATTTGGGAGCTGAAAGCATTGACTTTTTGGACATAGTGTTTCGATTGGAAAAGGCATTCGGAATAAAAATCCCGCGGGAAGAATTATTCCCCGCTGAGAATTTAATGAACAATCCCGACTTTGTTCAGAACGGCAAATTGACCGAAAAAGGACTTGCCGAATTGCGAGAGAAGATGCCGCATACCGATATTACGGCCTTTGTGGACGATCCCGACATTAACAAATTAGGCGACCTGTTCACTGTTAATGCGATTGTAAATTACGTTGAAGGCAAGCTGAATGCTGCTTAAATAGTGTAAAGTCCTCGAAGCTGTTAACGGCAGGATGGCTGAAAATGCGTTGGATTTGGATAGATAAATTTATTGAATTTCAAAGCGGCCGGCATGCCGTCGCGCTAAAGAATGTAACCCTTGCCGAAGAGCATTTGCACGACCATTTTCCCGGCTTTCCCGTTATGCCGGAATGTTTAATGATTGAGGCAATGGCCCAGACCTCAGGCATACTCGTAGGAGAGGCAAAGAATTTTCAGGAAAAAGTCATCCTTGCGAAGATAAAAAAAGCCGTCTTTTTCGATTACGTAAAACCGGGCGATACGCTAAAATTAGATACAGAAATAGAATCTATTGCTCCGGAAGCCGCAAGCACAAGCGGTAAAATTACCTGTGCGGATAAGTTAATTGCCGAGATAGATTTAATGTTCAGCCATATAGACCAGAATCTGGCGGGTAAAGAATTTCCTGAGGAAAACTTTGTGTTCACTGCCGACACATCGGTATTCGAATCACTTTTGCGAGATGTGGCCTCAGGTGGCGCTGGTACCGGCGCCGATTCGGAGCAAAAATGATGAATTCGGCTCGCGTAGTAATAACAGGCCTTGGTGCAATAAATCCCCTTGGATTAACCGTAAGTGAAACCTGGGCGGCTCTATGTGCCGGTAAGTGTGGAATAGACACAATTACGGCATTCGATCCTATTGGCTTTAGCTGTAAGTTGGCGGGGCAGGTTCCCGATTATAAAATACGGGATTATGTCCCGAAGACATTTCGAAAAGCTGTTAAACTGATGTCCCGGGATATTGAACTGGCTATCATAGCGGCAAACGAAGCATTGATTAGTAGCGGCCTTATTACAAAGGGCATCGACCCGGAAAACATCAACGTCAATCCTGAGCGTATGGCAATCAATCTGGGGGCGGGTCTTATAAGCTGCGACCTGGTTGAGTTGGCTCCGGCGGTAGCTGCAAGCATAAACGACGGTAAATTTGACATCCATAAATGGGGCAAAGAAGGTCTTGAAATGGTAACACCTTTATGGCTGTTGAAATATCTTCCCAACATGCTCGCCTGCCATATAGGCATTATTCATGATATTCAGGGGCCGAGCAACTCTATCACCTGTGCAGAAACCTCCGCGCATCTGGCAATAGCTGAAGCAGCACAGATTATCGCTCGCGGTGCCAGTGATATTGCTCTTGCCGGCGGTGCTGAGGCGAAGGTTAATCCGATGGTTATGATTCGCCAGTGCCTGCTCAAAAGAGCTACCGATCAAAACAATGATGAGCCCGCTTCGGCCTGCAGACCTTTTGACGCTGATGCCAAAGGCTCGGTTTTCGGCGAAGCCGCCGGTATAGTCATATTGGAAAATCTGGAAAATGCCAAAAAGCGAGACGCAAAAATATTAGCCGAAGTTGTTGGAATCGGCCAAAGCAATAATATTAATCCCAAATACGAACATCTTGAGCCGGATGGTAAAGGCATTGAAATTGCAATCAAAAAGGCGATGGCTGATGCTCAGATAGGGCCCGATGATTTAGACTTGATTATTCCGCATGGCACGGGAATACCAGCCGATGATTTAGCCGAGGCAAAGGCTATCCAGGCGGCTCTCGGAGAAGCGGCAGCGGGAACGAGTGTCTGGCCGACCAAGAGTATGCTAAGCAACACAGGCGCAGCTTGCGGAGCGGTTGATGTTATCGCCGCAGTCTGTGCTATGTCTGCGGGTAAAATACCCCCTGCGAAAAACTGCGACACACGAGCCGACGGTTGTACCTTGAATATTTCGTATAAACTTCAGGAAAAAAATATTCGTTATGCACTTTCTTGCAGCTATACATACGGCGGACAAACCGCTGCGGTGATATTGAAAAATTTTGATGGCGAGATAGTTAACTAAATGGCAGAAAACGGCACAAGTGAGCGAGTTGTAATAACCGGAATGGGTATCGTTTGTCCTTTAGGCCACGGTGTAGAATCTCTCTGGCAGGCAATATTGACGGGCAAGAGCGGTGTAGCTAAAACCACTATTTTCGATGCCTCGACGTTTCCTACCACATTCGATGCCGAAGTCAAAGATTACGATTTTACACAATACACTAATAATCCGAAGCTGCATCAGCACGGCAATCGCGGCTCCGGCTTTGTCATCGGCGCTGCGGCCCAGGCCTGTAAACAGGCCGGGATTGATGTTGAAACAATAGAGCCGACCGATGGAATAGAGCGGAGCAGATTAGGCATTTATCTGGGTGCAGGCGAAGGTTCTGTTGACAATGATATATTTTTCACTGCGATTGTTGAAGCGTGGGACACAGATAAAAACGAAATGGACTGGGGCAAATGGGCACAGGTTGCTTTCAATAGGATGGATCCGATGTGTGAGCTTGAGCAGGAGCCAAATATGCCCGCTGCTCATATCGCTATGCTCACGGGTGCCCGCGGCCCGACGAGAAGCTGTCTGACCGCCTGTGCAGCCAGCACTCAGTCTGTTGGTGAAGCGACAATGATAATCCGCAGAGGCGATGCCGATATAATGATAGCAGGCGGTGCACATTCTATGATACATCCATTGGGCGTTATGGGCTTTAATCGTCTTACTGCTCTATCAACGAGAAATGACAGTCCCCAAACGGCATCGAGGCCGTTCTCTGCGACCAGAGATGGCTTCGTCCTCGGCGAAGGCGCAGCGATACTCATTCTCGAATCCCTAAGCTCGGCGAAAAAAAGAGGCGTTGAAATATTAGCTGAAGTCATCGGCTACGGTAGTAGCTCAGATGCATTCAGGATAACCGATATGCACGAAGAGGGTAGAGGTGCCGCACAGGCGATGAGGGCGGCAATTTCAGATGCCGGTATCAGCTATAAAGATATAGATTACATAAACACGCACGGCACAAGCACGGCGGAAAATGATTCGATAGAGACCAAAGCCATAAAAGCGGTTTTCAAAGAAGAAGCAAAAAACACGCCTGCCAGCAGTGTTAAGAGCATGCTTGGTCACTTGATCGGAGCGGCCGGAGCAGCCGAATTGATTACCTGTGTACTTGCAATAAGAGACAATGTCCTGCCGCCGACAATGAACCTGATGGACCCTGACCCTGAGCTTGATTTGGATTATGTGCCTCATAAGCCCCGGAAATGCCAGGTTGATATAGCAATGAATGAATCGTTCGGCTTCGGCGGGCAAAATAATGTCGTAATTATTAAACGTTTCTCATAATTCATGCCCAGGGGGGCCGAACCACGAGCCGCGAAATATATTTGACGTTATCTCCATTGAATTGTACACTTCGCAATATCTGATAAGCCGGGTGTTTCGGTTTTATAATCAGCAGGACAACGGCGAACTAAAAGGAGTGAAAATATGAAAAACTCAGTTATTTTAGATTTGGTTTTGCTTTTTTTTGCGGTGGTTTTTTGTGGGTGTCAGACTCCTGTCGAAGGGCCTTCCGACAAGCAACTAATCAACACTACGATGACCGAGTGGAAAGCTGCACTTGAAGCCAAAGATTTGGACAGGCTAATGGCGGTGTTTTCTGATAATTACCTCTCTTCCAGTGGGAGCAGCAAGGTTGCTATGCGTGAGCGCATGGCAGGAGCAATCGAGCGAGGCTCATTAGATAACGTTAAAATCAAAATCGAAAACGCCAAAATCACCCTTGTTGGCGACAAGGCAACATTTGGCCCTGTTGAAATGACCTCAGACAGAGCTACGTTAACAATAGAATACACACTGCAGAGAGAAGACGATAAATGGCTAATCGTAGGCTCTAAACGCTAGGAAAATAGCTTTAGAGTAAGGCTTCTGAATTACGCACGATTATAAAATAGCTGATATTTGACTGCCTGCTAAATGATATACTAACAACCTAATTAGTAATACCGAAATACCATGATTGATATTAAACAAATACGCGAAAATCCTGAGAAATTTAAGAAGACAGCCAAAGATAAACACTTCGACGTCGATATCGACAGATTGCTCGATTTGGATTCGCAGCTTTTGTCGATGAAAAAAGAACTTCAGGATATTTCCACCGACAAAAACCGTATCGGCAAGTCAATTCCAAGGCTGTCAGGAGATGAAAAACAATCTGCACTATCTCAGCTTTCACAATTGAAACAGCGGGAAGCCGGGTATGATGAAGACACAAAGAAGCTTCAGCCGGAATTTACGGAGCTTATGCAGCAGGTGCCTCAGCCGACTGACGATGATGTGCCGTTGGGTAAAGATGATACGGAAAACATCGAAATACGAAAAGAAGGACCAATACGGCACTTTGATTTTGAACCCAAAGACCATCTACAGTTGGGTCTGGCCCTGGGCATTGTAGATGTCGAACGAGGCGTAAAATTAGCCGGCACCAGAAACTACTTTCTCAAAGGTGACGGCGCCTTATTGCACTGGGCGGTTCTGCGGTTTGCGATGGACTATATGGTCGGCAAGGGTTATGTCCCCATGTCTGTGCCGCTGCTTATGAAAGATGAGGCGATGAAAGGCACCGGGTACTATCCCGGCTCCGAAGAGCAGACCTACCGAATGGAAAAGGACCAGCTCAATCTTGTTGGCACCGCCGAGGTTCCGCTGACGGCCTATCGTATGGGCGAGATATTAAGCTCCGATGAATTGCCTTTAAAGTATGTGGCACAATCGAGCTGCTTTAGGCGTGAGGCCGGAGCTGCTGGTAAAGACACCTACGGCCTTTACAGAATCCATCAATTCGATAAGGTCGAGCAGGTGGTTATTTGTGAAAACAGCATAGAAGAAAGCAACAAGTATCACAAAGAGATTTTAGCCAACGCTGAGGCGGTCATGCAGGCTTTGGAGCTGCCCTACCGTGTTGCAAATGTCTGCACAGGCGACCTTGGCAGAGGTCAGGCGAAAAAGTTCGACATTGAGGCATGGATGCCCTCACGGCAAGGCTATTGTGAAACGCACAGCGCAAGCAAATTCTACGAGTTCCAGGCAAGACGGATGAACCTTCGCTACAAAAACCCCGCCACAAAGAAGAACAATTTTTGCCACACACTGAACAACACCGTTATCGCTTCACCTCGAATACTGATACCTATCCTGGAGCTTTACCAGCACTCCGACGGTTCGATAACAGTTCCCAAGGCCCTGAGGCCATATATGGACAAAGAAACAATCACTAAAAAATCATAGCTGAAGGAGCCCGATTATGACTAAGGAAGAGATTCTCGAATTTGCAACCCAAAATCCTGTCTTCAGCCTCGCTACGACTGACGGTAATCAGCCTCACGTTCGCTTAATAATGTTGTATCGGGCCGATAAAGATGGGATTATCTTTTGTACCGGCCGGGATAAAGATGTTCACGCGCAACTGCAAGCAAATCCGGCTGTCGAGCTTTGCTTTTATAATGCCGATAAAGGCTGCCAGGTACGAATCGAGGGCACTGTCGAGATGCTCGACGATTTGGAGCTTAAGATGCAGATCGTCGAACAATTCACTTTCTTAAAGCCCTGGGTTGAGAGCGAGGGCTACGAAATCTTAATCCCGTTTTGTCTCAAAAACGGCAAAGCCGTTGTCTGGACAATGGAAACAAACTTAGAGCCAAAACAAT
>CAZIAN010000008.1:22348-23807 GCA_964537355.1 uncultured Pirellulales bacterium
AAAAACGGCAAAGCCGTTGTCTGGACAATGGAAACAAACTTAGAGCCAAAACAATACATTCAGCTTTAAAACTGAATCGAACTGCCCAACCTATTCCCTAAAAGAGAAGAAGGCGATGATATATTTTTTGTCATTATGACGAAAAATAACAATTGACGCTTCACAATATAATATCTTTCATTTCAAAATATTCTTTTTACTTCTTTATTATCAATCGACGTTTCTTTATTTTCAATGAATCATTTAATAACAAAATTCCTCTTGAGTTTTACCTCTTTAGTCTGTATTCTATTCAGCCATGGACGAGATACAGAGGAAATTAGCGCAGATAGACCGGCAATTAGCCGGCATAAATCTTCATAAGCGAATCATAACCACCTGTCCCCTTGTATTTGTCGCAGCAGGCCTCATAGCCGGAATTCTGATACAAAGTGTTTTGCTTGAGTCACGGCTCATTTGGCTCTGGTTGATACTATTATCGCTGTGTTTGCTTTCTGCGGTTTTATTCTTTGTTATCCAGACAAAGGGCAAACTAAGCGCTTATACACCTGTGCTCTTAAGCTCTACTGCTCTGGTTTGTTTTCTATGTCTTGGTGCGATTCGGCTGATAAGTTTTCATCAACCAAAGCCAAATGATATTCGTAACCTTATCGCGGAAGAGTCAAAACTGGCGGTCATTCGCGGGATGATTATGACCGAGCCGTACATCAACAAAAATCAGAACTGGAAATTTGCCAGATTCAAGCCCGGAGACCCATCGAGCAGTTTCTACCTTAAAGTCTCAGAAGTAGAAACTACCGATGGCTGGGCTCAGATCGCCGGCACTGTTCGATTATATGTAAGTGAACCTATTCTGGATTTAAAGGCCGGCGATTCCATACAGGCATATTGCCAGCTTGACAGATTCGACCCCCCTACCAGTCCCGGCCAGTTCGATACGGCAAAATATCTGGCGAGGAAAAATATCTTTATCGCCGCATTTGTACAATCACGGGACGGCATCGAATTGCTGCAAAACACCCCTGCTCCTGTTTTTGCAAAGCTAAAAAACAGGATAAGGCAATCGGCTTCCCGAGCATTGTTGGGTACTCTCTCGCCGGAAGAGCCGAACAGAGGTTTGCTGGAGGCTTTGCTGTTGGGCTATAGAGGAAATATCGACAGTAGCACTTACATGGCATTTCGTAAAACCGGCCTCCTGCACTTTATCAGCCTCTCAGGAATGCACCTGGGTATTTTGATAGGAATGGTCTGGTGGCTGTGTAAAACAGCGGGTCTAATGAAGCCTGCGCGGGCGGTCATTTGTTTAATTGCGTTAGCTGTATTTTTATTAATCGTTCCCCCGAGAGCACCGACGCTAAGGGCGGCTATTATTTGCTGCGTTTTTTGCGTATCGTTTTTCTTTCGCCGACACTCCAATCCCCTCAATACATTATCATTAGCTGCAATAATTCTTTTACTT
>CAZIAN010000008.1:23907-28721 GCA_964537355.1 uncultured Pirellulales bacterium
ACATTAAGTGCCGTCATGGGAGCTATTGTTGCCATCCTGTCGAACTGGCTTATTTGGATAGTGGAACTTATCGCAAAGCTGGACATGTCACAAATGTTGATAGGTCAGGTTCCACTTATGCTGGTCATTTTCTATTACAGTATAATTATTTTTACCGGCTTTGTATATTTTCGGCGGCGTCCTATGGCTAAGAAAGTAATATGCACAGTGATGTTTTCAGCACTGATTCTGTTTCTGGGTGCTATGAAATGGCAAAGGACGCATACGAATGATTTGATCATCACCTTTCTTGACGTCGGCCACGGCCAGGCAATATTAGCACGGCTCCCAGGCAAGGCCAACATTTTATTTGACGCCGGCTCTCGGAGCAAAAGCGACATCGGCAGGCGAGTTGTCAACCCCTTCTTAGACTACAACGGAATAAATAAAATCGATGCCGTTTTCATAAGCCATAACGATACAGACCATATTAATGGAATACCCGAAGTCATAGAGCACTGCAAGGTCGGTTGTGTTTACACTAATAATGGTTTTTTTGGCAGGATGGATCAATGGGGCACTGAAAAATATCTCAATGACTATTTAATAGAAAAGGATTTAAAAATTAAACCCTTGAACGGTGTTTTGAATTTAAACACCAGTGCTAATATCCAAATACTCTGGCCAAACGAAGAGGCATCTAAGAATGAAAGTTTAGGAGATAATGATAAGTCGCAGGTTTCATTGATGGAATTTGCCGGCAGAAAGGTGCTTCTGTGCTCCGACATTGAAAAATTCGCACAACGAGAGCTTTTCCGGCTGTATCCGGATATGAAAGCCGATATTGTTTTTGTCCCTCATCACGGCTCGGTTAGTACCTTAGACGATGATTTTTTAAG
This sequence comes from uncultured Pirellulales bacterium, assembly GCA_964537355.1. Lineage (GTDB taxonomy): Bacteria > Planctomycetota > Phycisphaerae > Sedimentisphaerales > Anaerobacaceae > NIOZ-UU13. The sequence goes on from CAZIAN010000008.1 coordinate 24,786, forward strand.
AAAACTCGATCCGGATATTTTGATATACAGTTGCGACCGAACTCAATACGAAAGACAATCACGTATAATTAAGAAAGATGATAGCACCGAGTCGTTCTATACCTCTAAACATGGAACTATTGTCGTTTGTATCAACAGAAACGGCTTAGTAAGCACTAAAACCTTTGTGCCTGAGTAGAGATGTTGACATCATGGGCTTTACAAATCTGACGTAAACTCGTGCATGCTCTGGCCGTTGTATTGTGTAATAAGTTTCACACAATACGCAATATAAAGCGTCACCTCATATGCACCACGATTTCGACTCTCCGGTTTTTTGCTTTACCGCTGGAGCTTGAATTGGAAGCTATGGGCTGGCTTTGTCCTCGGCCGGATGCTTTAATCTTTTCTTCAGAAATTCCCTTTTTAACGAGGTATCTAACTACGGAAAGAGCGCGTTGAGCGGAAAGTTCCCAGTTGTCCTTCCATTTTGATTTTTTGATTGGGTCTGTGTCGGTATGGCCGACAACGTCTATTTGTTTGCTGGCGTATTTGTCCCGCAATACTGAGTAAATATGGTCAAGTTCTGTACTGGTTGCTCTTTTTAATACGGCCTTTCCCGAATCGAACAATATTGCATTCGGGAGTGTTACTGTAATCGTTCCTTTAGAAGGATCGAGTGAAACATCATAGCCTTCTCCGAAGCCGGTTGCGTCGGCGGGTGTTTTGCTGCGTTCTTCAATTTGTCTTTGGAGCTCTTCGATTGTCAACTGGTCTTGTGAAATGCGGTCGGCAAGCGTGCCCTTTTCCGACCTTTCACGTTCGAGCAGACCTTTAAGATTCTCATGCTCGACGCTCAGGGCTTTATATCTTTTCTCCCAGTTGACACAGCCTGGCAAAAGGACAAGTGCTACAAGACAAGTCAGCAGAGCTACAGTTTTTTTGTTGATAGTCCGCATTTTCTATCTCCTTATAATGTTGAGTTTATATTTCCAGATTCAATGATCAAACACAAAACTCATGTAACCGCGAATCCAATCATGTAGAATAATAACAACAAATATACCTAAAGACAAGAATGGACCATAAGGAATTTGTTGAATTTTTTTAAAAAACATCTGAAAACCCGCCCATGTCAGTCCAAAGAATGGTGCTACAAAGAACGCCACCACAACGTAAACGGGCCCTATTACCGCCCCTGCGGCCCCCATCAGATGCACATCACCGAGCCCCATTGCTTCTTTTCCGAAGCCCAGTGTGCCGAAAATCCTGATACCCCAGACGATTCCGCAACCCACGAAATAACCCCACACACTGCCCAGAAGTCCAGCAATAGCAGGATGTTGTGAAAAATCATCCCACCATGTTCCTACTGCTGCAAATTCTCTGACTATCCAAAAACTTGCTACCGAACAGATGATTATCGGAAGCAGGAATACGATTTCCCTGCACGCCTCCAGGCGATGATTGAACTGTTGTTCCGCAGGTTCTTTTGACTCCTCGGTCGAATCATCAGCCTCTTTAAGATTTTCATGTATAGGACTTTGCAAATCTTCGGAATCTTCTGAATCATAACTTCTTTTTAGAGCACCGCTAACCAGCAGCACGAGGGATATAACCAGTCCTGCCGTTGCGCCGACAGCCAGTGCACCGGTATTAGGCGAAGCGCTCGGCAAAAGCGAATACGCGCGAATCAAGGCCGGATCAATGATATAAACGCCGACCGCCGAGCCAATAAATCCGGCTGCGGTGACTACCCAGCAAATAGATAACGGAATAATCCAAAGCTCTAAATCAATAGCTGAAGCGGCAATGAAAGCTCCCAGCATAATTATGTGAATTAGATAAATAAACCAGCCACCTCCTGCGTCTAACCTGATACCGTCTCGCAAATTAAACTGAAAATACAAAATGAAAAGGCCGAGAAAAACCAGCCCGGTCAGCAGTTCAATGATAAAATAACGTGGAGAAATCGGCACTTTGCAATACCGGCACTTCTGCCCCAAAAACAGCCACGAAAACAGAGGTATATTGTCGTAAAAATGAATATGTTTGCCGCAGGATGGACACGCTGAAGGCGGAGTTACCAAAGACTTATCACGAGGTAAGCGATAGATAACAACATTCAGAAAGCTGCCTATACAACAGCCGAACGCAAAAATAAAGACAAACCAAATCCAGTCTGGTACTGCCACAATGCCTCCTTTGCAAAAGCAGTACATAATGCACTAAGTTTTTGTGCTCTTATGCTTCTTATTATTGACAATAGCGGCCACTTTCGCCGGTAAGCCGAACAGACGTATAAAGCCGGTCGCGTCGGTTGGGTCATATTCGGCGCCCATCTTAAAGCTGGCCAGGTCGATATTATACAAACTGTACGGGCTTTTTATGCCGGCAGGTGTGCATTGACCTTTGAAAAGTTTTATCTTAACTTCGCCGGTAACATTCCGTTGTGTAATATCTACGAATGCATCAATCGCCTCACGCAGTTGACAAAACCACAGGCCGTAATATACCAGTTCAGCATATTTCAGCGCGACCTGTTGTTTATAGTGTAAAGTTTCTCTGTCAAGTGTCAGGCTTTCCATGGCATCGTGAGCTGCCATGAGAATTGTTCCGCCCGGAGTCTCATACACGCCGCGTGACTTTATACCCACCAGCCGATTCTCGACAAGGTCAGCCTGCCCAACACCGTGTTTTCCGCCGAGTTGATTCAATTTTTCAATCAACCTCACACCACTTGTCAGCTTGCCGTTAAGCTTTACCGGGATTCCTTCAAAAAAACCTATCGTTACATAGTCCGGCTGATCGGGTGTTTTCGAAACCGGCTGTGAGATAACAAACAGATTATCCTTTGGCTCATTGCCTGGGTCTTCGAGGTCGGCTCCTTCATGGCTGATGTGCCAGAGATTGCGGTCACAGGAATAGATTTTCTTCTTTGTCTGATCAATTGGGATTTTGTGTTTTTTGGCATAATCAACCGCCGCCTCACGGGAAGTCAGTTCAAATTTAGGGTCTTTCCATGGCGAGACGATTTTCAGCGATGGATCCAGTGCCATAAAAGTCAATTCGAATCGTACCTGGTCGTTGCCCTTGCCTGTTGCTCCGTGGGCTACGGCTGTTGCGCCTTCAGCTTGTGCGACTTCGACCTGATGCTTGGCGATTAAAGGCCGGGCGACACTCGTCCCTAACAGATACTTTTTTTCATAGACCGCACCTGCTTTGAGCATCGGCCAGAGGTAGTCCTGGACAAATTCTTTACGCAGGTCCTTGATTATGCACTTGACTGCCCCGCTTGCCAGGGCTTTACGTTTAATGCCTGCCAACTCATCGCCCTGCCCTAACTCGGCCGCAAACGCTATTACCTCATAACCGTAAGTTTCCTTGAGCCATGGCAGAATAACACTCGTATCAAGGCCCCCGCTATATGCTAAAACTACTTTTTCCGGTTTTTTACTTTTACTCTTGGCCATTCGGTTTGTCCTTTAATGAGTTTACTTCTATAATCCCAGTACTTGGCGACCCACTCAGCGGTCATCGGCTTCGTAGAGCACCTTCCCTTCTTCAAGAATCTCTCGTATGAAGTTATCACCCATTCCCATTCGCTGGCGCACTTTTTCAGGAGTACGAACGAGGATGTCTATGGGGAATCCGGGCCGAAGCTTCATCCGAATTTCGACCGATTTATCCACACTTCTGCCCTTAAAAGGCCCGACGACCAGCAGATCCACATCAGAATCTTCGGTGACGGTGCCTCGCGCATAAGAGCCGAACAGTATTACCTGTTCAGCACTGAACTCCAGGCCAATCCTCCATCCGAACTCTTCTATTTGTTTCAAAAGTAACATGGTGCTGAGACCCCAAATCATTGACTTCTTTACGCGGCGATAATAACACCTTCACGCCGGGCAATTTCGAGAATTGGACGGCACTGGTCAGCTTCCCATTCCTGTTCCC
>CAZIAN010000009.1:0-28603 GCA_964537355.1 uncultured Pirellulales bacterium
TCAACCTCACACCAAATCCGTTCCTCACCTAATACGTTAGGTGTTTGCCCAGGAACTATGGATATTTTATATGCCGGAAATGCAAAACTTATAATTCCAACATTATGCTTTTATACAAAATCATCTATGCCTACGTCAAGGAAAATCTGGTTTTCATAAAAATTTTATATATACTCATTTATGAGAATTGCTTTTTCAGAGGGCTATATCTGTAAAATAAAGAAAAACAGAGCAATCTAAGCATTTTAGAAGGCTCTAAAGACCCTCTTCGCTAACAAATCCGCACGCAATAAGTACCGTGTTTTAGCCGTAGGTTTTACCGGTTTCATCTACGTAAATGGCACCTTTTGCCTGTTTTATCATTTTAGTTGCTTTTGGTACCTCCTCCAATTTTGGTACCTTGAATAGTTTGCCACATTTGCGGCATTTTATCCTTCGGTCAGCAGCACTGCTTTCGAGCTGCCAAGCACACCGGCAAGCGGGACATTTGGCTATAATCTGCATTTGAATCTTCCTTATTCCAAGAACCAAATACTAAAAATGAACACGATTCGAAATCCTCTTAAAACCTGAATTATTCTATCTTCAAACCCAATGGTTATCTATGATAAATTTCCTATTGCCCTATAATATCATCCGAGACTAAGGGATTTCGCCCTATTTACCCCCAAAACAGCTTCTATAGCTAATACCAACGAAATTTTTCTTGATTTTATTGCCCGAATCTGATAGAATTATAGCTATTGAGGGGGGTGACTGAATGAGAAAAAAAATATCATGCAAAGTTATTAGAAGTATTCCTTTAAGCAAAAACATTGATGAACTGCGCTACACAAGCAGATCAAACGATAGGTCCCATAACATCAACAATGGCACCAGAACACCAAAGACAAATAAACACGTTTGGGAAACGACCACAAATCCTCGGGTCAAAGACTTCAGTAAAACAGTTGTCTATACACACCGGATGAATATAACAAGAATTCCCATAGATAATGGACTTAGGGCGCTGAAGCTCAATTGTTATGCTTAGAGCCTATACCAAATCTTTTAAGTGATTTCTCAAATAATAATGGCAGGCTGATAGTATTACCGCGGCTGCTATTATGATGAACAAGACCTCAGTAGAGACTTCATGTATCAAAACGGCCAAAGCGGTACCAACAGCCGGAGGGTGCTCAACGTCCAAAGCCGCCATAACAAAAATAGCAATTCCCACTACAAGGGGAAACTCATAGAAATGCGGCATTTCAATGAAGAAAAATATCAATCCCAGTATTAAACAAACCAAATGGCCGCCTATAACGTTTCTTGAATTCGCTGAGACAGCATTCGGCATTGCAAACACAATAAAAGCGGTCGCTCCCATTGAACTGATTACGACTATTTTCTCCTCATCCAAGAACAGGAGAATAATAAACAAGGCAACGGCTGCCAAAAAACTCTGCCAGATGTAATATTTCCAGAGCTTTTTGAATTTCTTATCAATCGGCATTCGAAATATTATCTGATGTTTTTGAAAATCCATCGAACTTTTCATTTTGTGAACCTGTCTCAATTAATACAAGCCATACTACATTGGTGCATAAAAAAGACGGTTTATATAATAATGGACAATATTAACGTGAAAGCAATAAAAACGGCGAGGTATGAGTAACCTTAGTTCCACTAAGTGTACACAATTCCTCGCCGAGCTAATAAATCCGTTCAGGCTCCTATTTTGACCATCCGTGGTCGGCCTTGTTGTTTAAGAATTTTTATACCCTTGTAGGGTAGTAAATTCCCTCGTGTAAAATCATAAACTATTATTGTAAAACTACTTACCCGCGCACAAACGGGAATTTTCAATCGAGAGCACTATAATTATTTTAAATACCAAAGGTTATGATGTTTTCTGCGGCCTGCTTGATATTTTCCGGACTTTCGAGTTGGCCTGACAATAAAAGCTGCCTTGCCTTTTCAACAGCCTGTGAATCAGTTTCCGGAGTTTGCATTGCAGCGTCCACAAATGAAGCAAAATCGACTTGCACAGATACATCGGCATCATTACCTGAAGCCGCCGCTACATGGCCGGGCAGTCTGGATGATGGTTTTTCCAGGAAGTTTTGAATTTGATTGGTATTCACTTTTTCTATCATGGTAAAATATTTTCTATTAAAATAACCGTTCTATATTTATTTTCGCACATTTTTGACAAAACTTTAACATATTTTCCAAATATTTATATTATTTTCAATAACAAATTTATATTGTGTCCGAGTTATAAGGTTTCAGCCACCTCATAACTTACAAATTTAATAAATTCAAGGGGACTGACAGATGCCAAACCTTCCTGCAGAGGTGCGTAGCCCGAGCGTTTCTGAGAACGAAAATAGTCTTTAACTCGATATTCTGTTGTTTTATCGGCGCTGTCCCAAACCTGCTCAAGAGCCCATAACAACTGCCCATCACGCAGGTCAAGAAGCTTTAAGCGAAGGCCAATAATCATATGAGGATAAGGTCTGAATTCGGTAATAGTGCCAAGTAATACTGCATCGCATTTTAACGTTTCACGGATTGCCGATATCTGGTCAAGAGTGTATTGCGAATTCAAATCCAACTGCAAGCTTCTCCATAAAGAGTCACTCTGACGGACCACAGTTAAACCGAAAATCTGTTTCTTTTGCAACGCCTGGTATAGTTTCTCGATTACATCATTGGAGATTGCTGGATAACTCGAATTGTTGTCCAACTCTACAATTGCCACCCTCCCAATTGCAGATAAGCTCTTATTCGGATTTATATAATAGTAGTCGGCAGCCGGAGCAGAACCTGAATAATAAGTAATGCAGCCTGATAAAAGAACCGCCGACAAAAACAATATCGTTACTCGTGAGATGTGATTCAAACTACAAGCAAAGAGCAATAAACGCCGAGTTTTCAGATGCGATAAAACAGTTCTTAAGCTATTCATTCGATTCACCTAATGTCATTACTTCCTATGGTTTAGACTGAGTTGGCTTAGTTGACGATGCGACTTTGACCTCTCCTCCAAGAACTGTAAGTATCTTAAACAATGCTTCCAGTTGTGCTGTTTCTGCATCACGTATTTCATCGCGAAAACCAAGGATATCGTTTTTCCAACTATTCAACTCAATCTGCATTGCAATTACAACATCATTCGCCTCGCTTAATTCTTTTTGTGTTTGCTGTAATTGAGCATCAAGAGCAACAACCTGTTCCTTAAGCAACTGATTCGTTTCAGTAAGGTCCCGGTTTTGTTGCCGTAAAACCGCCGTTTCTTCAGAAAGTTTTGCATACCGCTGCGACAGTTCCATCGCAGATTCTACAACGGTCGGCTTCTTTGAAGCAGATTCCTGAAACCTGTTTGCCACAGACGGATTCTGCTGTTTTTCGCTTAAGTTGGGTCTTACGGCAGTCCTTGGTGGTTCCTGGACAGACACGCAGTTCGATATCAAAACGATCGGCACCATTGAAAGCAATAAAATTGTATTTTTGATAGTTTGCATTGTACTTTTCTCCATTTATTTCACACGGTCGACATTTCTGGTTCAACATTTTGCTCTGAAATCTCTGCCGCTTTGGCACCAGCATATTCACATCTCAAAAACATTGATGTTCCGCAGGAACATGTTATTTCTATAACAGAAAATTCAGACTGGCTTTCTACGATACGCACCTGTGGCTCAACCGAACCTGCTGCCGGTTCTTTCGACGAGCTTGTCTCGGTTTGCACAATATCCAGGGTGAATTGGCCATCAAGTTTAACGTCACTTTCCTTAAGAATACGACATGCTGTATTTCTCATTTGTTATTCTATCCCTTTCAATTGATTCCGCCACAGGCGGATATGTGATATTCATTAGCTACAGGCTTATGGTTTTCCAAGCTCGAATCGTCAATCGGCGGCCTATTATTCAAGCACAGTAATCAATTCCGGTACTATCTGGATTCAGATCACCTCGGTTTTCAGTCAATTCTTCGTCTGGATTGTCCATATCCTGCTCCTCAAATGATTCGTCCATCAGTTGCTCATCTTTTTCTTCATTTTCCTGGTGTAACTGCTGTCGGCGTTTCCTTTCCTCACGGCGTTTTGCGGGAGTCAAACCAGTGATACTTTGCAGGCCTTCGACCGGTTTTATCATATTGGAATTATAATCTGCCATCTTTCCACTGCCTCAGTTTAACAGATAAGTTAAATACAGCGCTTGCGTGCATTTGACTGACACGCGATTCGGTAATTTCAAAAATCTCGGCAATTTGCTTCATTGTCAAATGCTGCTGGTAATAAAGCAAGATGAGCTGCCGCTGCCTCTTGGACAATTTCTGTATCGCATCGGTCAAATTATCTATAAGCTCAGTTCGTTCGATTTGCTCATCAGGCGTGCTAGTATGAGCTGCAGCCAATAGATTACTTAATACAGGCGACTCCTCATTAAAGCCGTCAAGTGAGACAAAATATTGTGCACGAGCGCTTTCGAATGTGTCAAAAAGCTCCTCAATAGTGATTCCAAGTTTTTCGGCTAATTCAGCATCAGTAGGATTTGTTCCTGTCTGTTCAAGTATCTTCCTGCTGAGCTGCCGGGCACGGCGTATTTTCTTATTTAGATTTGCAGGCAGCAATGATGAGGCCCGCAGCTCATCAATAACAGCACCTTTGATCCTAATATAAGCATAGGTTTTAAATTCTGTATGATGTGACGGGTCATAATCACGAGAAGCCTTAACCAATCCAACAGCTCCAGCAGAAACCATATCTTCAAATGACAACGGAGGTTTCAGATATGTTACCACCTGCTTCACTATCCTGTGAACCATAGGTAAAAGTTCGGTTATCTGGTCATCACCGATTTCGCCTTTGTTGGATTTTTTCTGACCTGAGTATGCGCGCAGGGCAACGTATTTTAAATGCTTTCGGCTATCTTTAGGCTTTTCCAATATCAATAAGCCATCTTTATTGTTTTTAATTAACTGATCTTCAGAGATGTTTTCAGTCTCTATCGTCACTATTCTCTTCCTCTTGTTCATTCATTTCGTTTGTAACCATCGCACTTACCAAAATAGCGTTTACGCCCCTTACCGCCCAAGCTCCTGCTATATAGGCAAGCACTGCGCCCACCAGTGCTCTTTTGCAGCAGGTGAAAGGAGTAAGGCCGCTAATCCAACCTATCATACTCACACAAAAAAAACACGTCACGGCGATATTTACTGCAACAGATTTAATATGTAACGGCATAGCTCAAATCCTGTATATCACAATCCGCGACCTGCACGTATAACAAATCACGAATTACATTATAATGTTGCCCCCCCTGCTAAAGCAGGGGCAAGCGGTCCTTGTTCACCTGTTGCTGTCATCTCAGCTTGCTGTAAGGATATGTTTTCTATCGGTTCAACTTCGGTCCCAAATACTATTTCGTCATAAGCTATGACCGGTAAGAGTGAGACTGTTCTCGATAACATTGCCGCCAGTGGTGAGCGCAATCTTGAATCGCACAGCAAAACGACCCTGTCCAAACCTTTGTCCATTGCTTCCTTCCAGGCTTGCGCGCTTTTTCTACTTATATCCATAGCTATTTCAGCGGGCAAAGCGAGATTTATTCCATCCGCTTCCTGCCGCAAATTTGAAACTATTTGATGTTCGAGCGATGGTTCGAGTGTTATGGCCAATATTTTACCGGCCTCGTTTTTATACAGATCGGTAATAGTTCTATTAAGGCATTTCCGAACCATCTCGGTTAACACATCGGCGTTTTTAGTTTTCGAAGCGTTCTCGGCCAAGGACTCAAGTATAACAGTCAGCTCACGTATAGGTATCGCATCTGTCAAGAGGTTCTTAAGCACACGCTGAAGCAATCCAATAGATACTTCTCCATTGGCCCCAACAACATCTCCGACCAAAGATGGCTGGGTCTTGCGAAGCCGGTCAATAAGAAGCTGAACGTCTTCGCGGGTTAGTAATTCGTCTGCATGCTTTTTCAGCGTTTCAGATAAATGAGTAATGAAAACGGATTCGGGGTCAATTACAGTATATCCATTCAGTTCAGCTTTTTCTTTGTTATCCGGTGCAATCCACAAAGCGGGTAACCCATAAACAGGTTCTGTGGTTTCTGTACCCTCCATTTTTACCTGGGCATTACCGGCATCCATAGCAAGGAACATATTCGGCTCTAACTGGCCCTTTGCTACTACGTGATCAAAAATTTTAATCTCATAGGTAGTCGGTTCAAGGTTTATGTTATCGCGCAGCCTGACAAGAGGAATAACGATGCCATATTCCTGAGCAAATTTTCTCCGCAAGGCCCCGATACGGTCAAATATAGCACTGTCTTTGCGAGGATCCACCATACTAATCAATCGTACACCAACCTGCACCGAGATCCTGTCAACATCCAACAGGTCCTCAACCGGTTGTTTTTCGGCTTTTATTTTCTGTGCCGAGTCATCGAGCTTTTCCGGACGGGTTTTTCCAGATTTGAGCACTGTTCGTCCGGCTAAAGCAGTACCACCAGCTAATAACAGAAAAGGTATTGGAGGTAAGCCTGGCACAAGGGCCATTGAAGCAATGATGATAGATGCTATAATTAGCGGCTCACTTGTTTTAAGAAACTGTCTGCTAAGATCCTGACCGACACTAAACTTCGAAGATATTTTGGTTACGAGAAAACCTGAACTTATGGAGATTATCATCGAAGGTAACTGGCTGACCAGACCGTCTCCAATGGAAAGTATCGAATAAGTTTTTACAGCACCACCAATTGTCATACCGCGTGAGTAACCCATAGCTACACCACCGATGATGTTAATAGCCGTGATTATGAGCCCGGCCTTTGCGTCGCCTTGAATGAATTTGCTGGCACCATCCATAGCACCGTAAAATTCACTTTCTTTGACAATCTTCTCTCTGCGATCATTTGCCTGTTCTTCGGTAATTGTTCCTGCGTTAAGGTCCGCGTCAATTGCCATCTGCTTACCGGGCATCGCATCAAGGGTAAAACGAGCAGCCACTTCACTTATTCGCCCTGCTCCTTTTGTAATTACTATGAATTGTATAACAACAAGGATGAGAAAGATTACCACTCCGACGACGAAACTACCACCGGCAACAAAATCGCCGAAGGTCTGAATAATTTTTCCGGCACTACCCTGTAAGAGTATCAACCTCGTCGAGGCTACATTAAGAGAAAGGCGAAACAGTGTTACGAAAAGAAGCAGTGAAGGGAAGGTCGATAGTTCGAGCGCCTCTTTTGAGGTGAGCGTTATTATTAAAACAGACACAGCCAATGATATACTGCCAGCCAGAAGTATATCCAACACAGGTGTTGGAAGACGGATTAGAAGAGTAGCAAGAATCGTCACCAGGCCGAAAGCTAAAATAATATTGCTGTGGGACGTGAACGGTGTATTTCGTGAGCTTGGCCCCAAACCCCTTGATGTATTTGATTGTAAAGAACCTGCCATTAAAATTCCTTCACAAGTTTATGCCCCGGCAGCAACATCACCAAGACCGAGAATGCGTTTTATCTTTACGGCGAACCGGCCATCTACAACCACAATACTTCCGGTGGCAAACCTCATATCTTTAAGGTACAAGTCTGCCGGTTCATCAATAGATTTATCAAGCTCTAATACCGAGCCAGGTCCAAGCTGCAAAAGCCGCCGGACAGGGATTTCTATTTGCCCAATAGCAACTGTAACAGCAATATTCACATCAAGTAAGAGGTCGATACTACCACCGGCACCTGTGTCGCCCGTCGCAGCAGCTTCAGAAAACTCGACCGCTTGTGCCTCCGTTTTAGATTCTTCCTTTACCGCTTCAGCTGTCTCTGCCATATTTTTATTTCCTTTTGTATTTTTTAATCTTCCGTAATTTCTTCTGCTCCAAGTCTCCCCAGGATGGGTTCCTTCTTTTATCCGGTATCACTAAATAGTTCTGTAATTACAACTGCATACTTGCCGGCCAATCTTGCAGGTCGGCCGAGAAGAGCCGTTCGGCCACTTGTTATTAATTCTATAGGCTCATTAACTTTCTTATCAAGTAACAATATATCGCCCACCTCAAGACTCATTATCTCTTTAAGAGTAAGCACCATAGAAGCCAGTTGGGCCGTAATAAATATGGGCATTTTCTGAATATGACCAAGTATTGCTTTTGAGATATCGTCGGCTGAAAAACTACTTACAGCCTGTTCGGATTTGCCCACGACGGACTCCAGTTTGCTGCATAGGATCAAGATGTAAGCTTCTTTTCCTTTTTCATGGTCGGTATTTTTGACGTCAAACGTAATTTTGCATAGCTCTTCTGTACCTTTGAATTCAATAGGAAAGAGTCTTCTGGCAATGTTCTTGCCCGGTTGAAAATCCCAATATTTCTGAGAAAAAGCTTCAATAAGTGCAGAGAACAGATCCAACAAAAGCGACTCTTCCAATTGAGATAAATCTCTGCCTGAATCCTCAACTTCCGATTCAGGGTCACCAAGCAATTGTGTAGCCCAAATAAACGCAGTCTGAGTAGGTATGCTAATTAGTCCACAGGGATGGTCCTGGTCGTTGCCGAAAGCAAGATAATAATCATTCTGTCCGCTCTCCATGGCCTGGTTAACAAGTTCAGCGGCAAAATGCTGCTCTGTCGAAACAACAGTGACATCAAACTCGCTGTGGCAAAAATCAACGAATTTTACAGACATCGACCTGGCTACTCTTTTTGTGAAATCATCGAGCCTATTAAGCTGCTTGCGATCAAAATAGTGGGGCTTGTTCCAATTGAACTCCGTAGCTTTTATACCCGTAGTATCTTCCAATGGACCTGACCCAACGGCAACGAGAAGCTGGTGTATTTTTTCTTTACTTAAATTATTAGCCCCACTCATTGTACAGCGAATTCCTTAAATAGAACGTTCTTGATGTTTGGTTTGGAATCAGGAAAAAGCTTTTCATTAAAAGCATCCATAACCTGTGATTGGATTCGCTTGAGATTACTGTCTCCCCTGATATCCTCAAGGCTCAAACTCGCGAGATAAACAGTCAGCCAATTCGTCAAAATGGGCTTTTTCTCATCAATAAAAGCTGTGCCTTTCTTTTCATCCACTTCAAAACTTATTTCAAGCGTCAAAGAGGCCTTAACATAACGAGTTACATCATCCACATCGAGATTTGCTATGACAGGATCCATATGATAATACCAGCTCTTTTGAGAGTCATCTTCAGAACCTTTTGCATCCATGTTTTCTAATTGAGACGACTGGCCTTGTTCGGAACCTCCTGTAGTCTGAGATGTGGAGGAACCGGCAAATAATCGAGCGAGAGTGAAACCGGCACCGGCAAAAACCACAACTACAATACCTATTATTATTTTTGGCAGAAAACGAGTCACCAAGGACTTTTTTTCACCGGCTTCTGTTTTTTTGTCGTCCTTTTTCTCCTGTACTTCCGCCGTTTCCTGCTGTTTTATTTCTTCTTTATCTGCCATTTCTTTTTCTCAACCATTAACGATAAATATATTTTTTATCATGCCAACTGCATGCAACCTTGTTTACGATACCTATGTATCCTGTCTCTCAGCGTTCTGTCACTAATACCCAAAACCTTCGCAGCCTTGGTCTGATTGCCTCCTGTTCGCCTTAACGTATCTAAAATCGCCCGCCTTTCTACATGCTCAAGCGGTACTCCTCCCAGGTCTGAAACCTGAGCAGTCTTTGATCTTATCTCAAGCACATTATTTTTTTCTGCGCCAAACGAACTTAGTCCAAGTCCGGCCTGTTTCGAAACCATTAAATCGTTGCTTCCTTCCTGTGGCAGCGGTTGCAATTCATCAAAAAGCCATGAAACATCAGCTAATGACAAAGTCTGCCCAATACCCAAAATCAATGAAGTTCGTACAACATTGCGCAATTGTCGGACATTTCCGGGCCAGTGATATTTAGCAAAAATGTCCATCATGGCAGGGTCAAGCCTGGTGATACGACGCTGTACTTCGCGAGTGTAAAGGTTGACAAAATACCACACAAGATCATATAAATCATCTTTACGTTCTCTGAGTGGGCAAACCACCAATCTTACACCGCTTAGCCGGTAATAAAGATCCTGACGGAACCGTCCCTGGCGAACTTCCTGTAATAAATCCTTATTCGTAGTACTTACTATTCGAACATCAACTCTGACCCTTTCATTTCCTCCAACTCGTTCAAAATCCTGCTGTTCGAGCACTCGCAAAAGCTTGGCCTGAAACTTTATAGGCGTTTCGGTAATTTCATCCAGGAGCAAAGTTCCACCGTGAGCCATTTCAAATCGGCCTTTGCGCTGAGCGAAGGCACCGGTGAAAGCGCCTTTTTCATGCCCAAACAACTCGCTTTCGAGAAGCGAATCACTTAATGCTGCACAATTAATTTTTATATATGCCCCCTGTGCTCTTTTGCTTTTTTTATATATAAGATAAGATAGAAGCTCTTTGCCCGTCCCACTTTCGCCGCTTATTAAAACCGGTGCTGAGGTTGGAGCGATCCTTTTAGCCAAATCGACGGTTTGAATGAGTTTTGCACTTTTACCTATAATCCGATAAAGACAGCGTGTGTCCTCATGAGAAGAAGCTATCGTTGAGATGCTGTGATTTGGCAGATAAGTATCCAGGAGATTATCTATTTTTTCATAGTCAAGCGGTTTAACTAAGAAATCGCAACAGCCCCGTCGAATGGCTTTGACTGACATCTCTATATTTCGCTGCTGCTTTTTTTTGCTGAGGACTTTGGCCTCTGTCATCATAATTACCGGGAGTTCCGGCCAATTTACTCTGATTTTCTCAAGCAGTTCAAATCCATCCTGCAATCGACCGGACAAGTTTGTTCGCCGGCTTATTATGTCACTAGTAAATACAAGATCACAACTGCCTTTGCTAATAAAGCTAATCGCACTGTCTTTATCATTGACAAGATGTCCACGTAAACCCTTGCGTGCCAATATCTCAAGCATGAACCGGGCCAGTTCAGAGTCGTCATCAGCGATCAATATATTCGCGATATCTTCCTGTCTCTCATTGCATAGATTGTCTATCTCGTTATTACTCACTTCCAACATACTCCTTTTACGTTTAAGGGGACCTCATTTTGACTGCACAGCGGCATCCTGATAATCTATCGTTTACGTTCGGTAATCAACTTACGCGGTTCATCCTTAAGATACCAATCGAGCAAGGTTCTTCGAGCGTCTGCTAATTCCTTCCATGGTGAATTGGGGTACTCAGTAATTAGTTGCCCATACATCTTTATTGCTTCGGGCTGATCGTCAATCCGAAGACAGTTGCCAATCTGAAATAATATCCAAGCTCTGTCCTGAGCTGAGCCGGCGTCATCCGGGCTTTTACGTTTAAGAGCTTCCTTATAAAATATTGCAGCTTCCTTTAGATATCCACTGAGAAACAATGTCTCTCCCAGCTCAAAAGGATTGTGTAGATTGCCAGGATCCTGTGAGAGGTTCCTGATTGTTTGCAAAGTTTGGTTGGTTATGAGCCCGTATGGCAGGCTGGATTCTTCTTCCTTTTTATGCTGCCCATTGGCATCCTCGGAGACGGCTTCATTAGGCTCATCAGACTCATCTATCGTCACCACATCAGGGACAATGTCGGGTTCAAAAGCTTCCTTCCGGGGCCCAAAGTTAACAGAGCGAATTTGCTCTATTATCCTCTTAAGCTCGTTCTTTGTACTCTTGTCCTTTTCGCCTTCAGCCATATTGAGCTGAGCCAGCCACAACTGGCGTTTGAAATGACTATTAGGGTCTTTCGTATTATCTAAACTGCTCTGCGATGCTTTTTTGTCAACTGCAGCAGCAGAGCTTGCTAAGTGGAAAATGGAAAATGGAAAATGGTTTACCAAGAACCAACAACCAATAACCAATAACCAATATCTAATAGAATTCCTATTTTTCATTACCATTACCTTTGACCAACAAGAGCTAATACCGCATTGTCAAAATTTTTCTGTCGATTATAAGCGGCTACCTGCACTTTTAATGCTTTTTGCCGTATCTGGATCGATACTTCCGAATCTAAAAGCCGCTTGCAAACAGTAATTGTTTGAGAGCTTTGACCAAGATCCAAACATACCTCTGCTAATCTGAGGGCTATTTCGTTTGACAAAGGTCCCGGGGCAGCGCTGATAAGAATATCTGTTAATTTTTTATGGGCAAAATCCAAGTCACCCTTAGCTATGTAGCAGTTGGCTAACTCAAAAGACATTCTTGTTTTCAATTGAGAGTCAGGCAGATATTCAGCATTGGTTCCCAGTACTGCAATGGCTTTATCCGGTAAACCCATAAGACGAAGAACCTTGCTCTTGAGAAGTAATATCTCGATAGACTCTTTTGTCGAGAACTGCCATGAGTCTATAGTCTCCAGCAATGTAAGAGCCTCGACGAAATTATCCAGTTGTATCTGTGTTTCCACCAAAGCCGAGACAGTTTCCACATATCTTTCTCTGGCAAGACTCCCAACCGGTCCGCTTAGTGCATATTGAAAAGCAAGAGATGCCTGTTGATGGCGCCCTAATGCCAGATTGGTCTTACCCAGAAGAAAGTAAGCCAGGTAAAAATCTTCATCTGTAGAGTCATTAGCAAGTTTGATGTATTTAACCAGCCATTTGGCAGCAGTCTCGTAGTCCTTAATCTCATATGAACATCTACCGGCTCCAAGGGCGGAAGCAGTCTGCAATTCCGAAGACAAACCGAGATTATATACTTTGCGATAAAGCCGTAAGGCTTCGTTCAAAAAACCGGCGTTCTTCGTTGCATCAGCAAGACTCAAACAAGCCTGACCATAAAATTCGGTTTCATGATACTGCTCAACAAGCTGGGTCAAATCTTCTCTGGCACCGGAATAGTCATGCAGCTCCGCTTTTAGTTTGCTCGAACCTAACAGTGCATACGGAGCTAAAGATGTTTGTGAAAATTGATTTGCCACCAATTTATATTCCGCAATAGCACTGGCTGGCTGGCCTTCCTGAGTGTGCAAAAGCCCCAAAGCAAAATGAGCATTTGGAACACGTTTGTCGTCATGGAATGTAATTAAAATATTTCTCCAAAGTGAAACAGCATCCTGAGTAAACAAATGTACGTGTTCAGATAACGATGAATAGTCAGCCGGATTGTGAATTGTTATGATTCCTTTTTCATCAATACGAGATAACAAGCCCACGTGCCCTGTAGCCACTTCGATGACCTGCCGTGCTGTTGCAGATGGTAGATACAAACTCACCGGCCTTTTGCGTACACCATTCCCTGCGGGTTCGGTGGCTGATATCTTGTTTTGAATCCATGAAATATCAAGGCCTGCATTTGCGACAAATCTTGCCAGCAACTCTTCAACAGATGCCCCATAAGCGATGACAGACCAACGAGGCAGAACACCCTGATGTTCGAGCTTTCGAATCTGTGGGCTGAGTAATCCATCTTTTAATCGCTCTAAGCCGGAATTCAGAAGGCTGCGAAGCTGGGCCTCGTCAAGATTTATGAAAGGATCAATATCTTCATGACTGCTCCATAACATGGATTGAACATCCTCATCGGCATCGCATAGCAAAAGTACATTTCTGGTCATACACTCAGCAATCAGGAATTGACAATCACGCTGCAATGATAAAATCCAATCCTTGTCGAAATCGACCGCACTGACCATTGCAATCGCCTGATAAGCCATGGTTCTCGCTTGGATGTATTGCTTTTTTTGTATTTGCAGTAAACTTAGTTCGTAATTTGCAACCACTTTTATAACAGGAGAACGACTTTGTAAAAGCTTTCTGAATAAGCTGTTAGCCTGTTCGCTATTGCCTGCCTTATTCAGACATAAAGCCATTTTAAACTGCAGGAAATCTCTCAGCAGCTCTTGCCTGGCACCAGATGTAAGACTCTGAAGAAGCTGGTTATAAGCAGCATAAGCTTGCTTGTAATCATTTTGCAGATAAAATTCCCGGGCAACATCCAATGACAGAGGTTGTGTTGATGGAAATAAAGGCGCCGGCTGTTGTACCGGCTCGGGTACGACCTGTATTGAATCCGCAACCGGCTGCTGTACCGGCTCCTTTACGACCTGTATTGAATCAGCAACCGGCAGATCAGAAGGACCCATTTGCTGAGTTATGGGCGTTGAAATCTTTTTAGGGAACCATAATAAAGGTTTTAACACCACATACAGCAACGTTGCCCCAATAATGATGATTGCAGCAACAAACACTTTCTGAAGAGTTGAAAAACGCTTACGCCGAATCGGCCCTCGCAAAGAGCGCTTTGCATTAGCAGAAGTTCGAACTGAAGCAGTTGGCGTGGAATTGGCGAGAAGCCTATAAAAATCTTCGTCTCCAACGAACACTTCACGCTCCGTGAGATTCCTGTGGACTTCACCCGCAAATAAATCGCTGTCCAATGGGACTTCCGGTGAATTCTTAATTTTCTTTTCTTCTTCTGCCATAGCTTCTCATTTCGCCCCCCACTGCTCTTTCTGTTCGTATTGGAAAACGAAACAGTGGTGGCACAGATGAGGGCGCATCCCACAAACTATTTTCTTAAAGAAACAGCAATAACTGTGCCAGAGACAGCTATTGCTATAAGGATTGATGTATTTAGAGGCATTTTGTCCGAAAAAACAGGCTGAAACATTATTTTACGGATTGCATGCAGGAAAAAGATGTCAGGATTCTATACGACTCGACAGATTTTCTGACAATGATTCGTCTATGTCTTTATGAGGGAACAGCAACAGGTTGGGACAAGTACGATGAAGTAACTACGTTTTGCCCTTGTACTTCGCTACTACAGACGATATGTGAATTCTTTTCGATATTGTATTGCTTGACCTTTGCATAAAGTGTTGCTCTGGTTATGCCAAGAAGAGCGGCGGCCCTGGTCTTTTGCCATCCAGTTTTCTGCAAAGCTCGAGAAATCAGTTCGCACTCAGCCTTTGCTAATGAAAAATCTTTAATGATGCCGGGCGTGGGATTTTTCGATACATCAGACCATTCAGTCGGCTCAATTATAATTCCATTTAACCCGATTTTTTCCGTTGTTTCCAACAAAATCGCCCTTTCGATAACGTTATACAACTCACGAACGTTGCCGGGCCAATCGTGTTTCTCCAAAGCCTCAATAGCTAATTCAGTAAGCGACGTTATCTTGCCACACTTGTCCGGACAGATAGTCGATGTCCTGAGAAAGTACTCAGCCAAAATCCGGATGTCCTGCCTTCGCATTTTCGAGCGAAGAGGCGCGAGAGTGATAGGACAGATATTCAGACGGTAATAAAGGTCATGACGGAAGCGATTGGCTTGTACTTCGTTTTTAAGATTACGATTGCTTGAAGCTATTATCGTGGCGTTACATGTGATATCTTTAACACCTCCGACTTTTCGGAAACATTTTTCCTGGAGGACACGCAGCAATTTAGCCTGCAGCTCCATCGGCATCTCACTTATTTCATCAAGCAAGAGCGTTCCGGATTCGGCTAATTCCAGCAATCCTGTTTTCTCGCGGTCGGCCCCCGTAAAAGATCCTTTCACGTGGCCAAAAAGCTCGCTTTCCAATAGATTTGCCGTTAGAGCCGCACAATTAACAGCTACATATTGTTCGTTCGGATGCCTAAGAACATGTATCGCCTTAGCTGCAAGTTCTTTGCCTGTGCCAGTTTCACCAACTATCAAAATTGGGTTACACCTGCTTGCAGCCACAAGTTTAATCATGTTAAGAGTATTGAGTATCGCTTTACTTGAGCCTACCATAGAGACAGAGCAAGCCAGGTCGTCACAAAAAAAGAGGCTTTTGTTTTTTTCATTGATGGGATCTTTTGATTTACTTTTTATTCTATTGATAATTCGCTCCAACTGAGCATAATCCTGTCTTGTATTCAGATAGCCATAGGCCCCAATCCGTATAGACTCTGTAGCTAATTCAGTATTATCATCACCACGCCCAACGACTACGATTGGAATATCAGTTGAATATTTATCGGTCCTTTTGATGAATTCATTCTTATCATTAGTACTGCTACGAAAAATGAATTCACGAACATTATTAATTCCAAGCCACTGATCGAAAAGAATCAAATCCGGATTGACCGTTTGAATGACCTCTACTGCATCAGCCAGGTCATCAGCCCCAAATACTTCCCGGCCATACTTCTGAGCCAGTTTTTGAACTTCAGGGTCTTTACTTAGTGCAACGATTCTACTTAAACTCATCCTTGCCCACAATTAAACCATAAGAGTTGTTCTTCATTAAGCTATTTCATACAGGTATTTATGTCCCACAGATAGTGGGCAATATAAAGCAGTAAATCGACAGATAGCCAACGACAACTTTAATTTTTTATGGGACCGGCCAATAATGTCACTGATTTGTTATACTTAAAGATGTCCCCGGCACATCGCAATAGTTTTATAGGACGTTTCTTAAAAGAATAAAACCAAAACAACAGCAAGACGGCACTGCTTTTTATGGGACGTTTTAATGTCACCAGGTAGATTCATGCACAACAGCAACGATTCTCTGCAAAACCATAAATTCAAAGCGGCAAATATTTCTGAGATAAAGGAAGATTTATCCTCTGTGATAATCTTTTTATAAGCCGCGTCCCTGTCTTTATTTAACTTTTTATTTTCCGTAATGTCTTTTATGACAGGAATTTGTGCATTGCTAAAAGCAGCAGCGGCTTTAACGTGGCACAACAATTGCTCTCTTTAACTCGTTGTGCGTATAGTTGTAGCATTAAATTACGCTCGATATTTTCGAGATTCAAAAAGAAATTTATTTTTTTAAGAAAGGTTAACAAAAATCATGGCTTCAGTATCAGAAATAACCTCAGCAAGCAACATCCAGATGGATTATATGAATCTTCTGATAACCCAACTTCAAAATCAGAATCCACTGGAACCGTTAAACAATAATGAGATGGCCGCACAACTGGCACAATTCTCACAATTGCAACAGCTCGAATCAATGAACACAAGTTTTGCAGATGTCCTTGCCACTACTGAGCTTTCTTATGCCAATTCATTATTAGGTAAGGAAATCACATTCATGGCTCCAAACGAGACAGGTGCCACAGATATCACAAGCGGCGTAGTAGATCACGTTTACAATAACATAGACGGAGACATATTCCTGGGCGCAGGGACTCATATGCTTGCTTTGAAAGATGTAATATCAGTCAACAACTGAATTTTAGATTTAACGTTTCGATATAAGGAGACAGTAAAATGAGTTTAGCATTGTCAGCAGGAGTGACCGGGCTTCAAGCCCATCAGAAAATGCTTGACGTAGCCGGTAACAACCTGGCCAATGTCAATACCACCGCCTTTAAGGCCAGCAGTATAACCTTCTCGGAACTATTGAGTGAGACAGTCAAAAAGGCCTCGCAGCCAACAAGCACCGTCGGGGGCACCAATCCTCAACAGATGGGTACAGGTGTTGGAGTAGCCGGTATAAGCCCAAATATGACACAGGGCAGTATCGTCAACACCGGCAATCCTCTGGACCTGGCGTTAGAAGGTGAAGGCTATTTTGTGGTAAGTGATGGTCAACAGAGCATTTTCACTCGCGCAGGTGCATTTGCCGTAGATGCAAACTCAATTATGGTTGACCCTGCCACGGGCTATCGTATACAACGTATCGGTGCAACCGGCGAAAGCGACGGCTTCCAGGTTGCCGGTGACAGCGATCTTCATGTGCCTTATGGAACACCGATGCCGGCACAGCTAACATCAACGGTAACTATATCAGGTAATTTAAGCTCTGATGCAACTCTTGCGACAGCACAGACACAAGTATTAGGCTCAGATATCAGTTACACAACAAATGGTACACAGGCTGTCGGAACCACATTAATTTCAAATCTCGACCAATATTCCGGAACGTTGAATTCTGGCACGATTACCTTCTCGGGCTACAAACCGGATGGAACCGCCTTAGGCAGCACTCCAACCACCGATCTGACAATGCCGATTACTGCGACTACCACAGTAAATGATGTACTGGCATGGATGAACACTGATGAAGGTACTGCTGCTGTTGACGAAGTACAGACGATTTCCAGTACCGCTACAGGGGGCACATTCACACTGAGTTTTGGAGGTCAAACAACCGCCGCCCTTAACTGGAATTCTACTGCTGCTCAGATAGATACAGCACTGGAAGCCCTTTCCACTATTGGGGCAGGCAATATAACCTGTGCGGGCGGGCCCCTTCCCGCTGGTGTTACTGCTACATTTGCAGGTACTTTAGCGGGGCAGGATGCCGCCCTGATCACAGTTGATAACACCAATATGACGGGTGGAACTGCTTCTGTTGCAGAAACAACACCCGGACGGGCCGTACAGGGTATTCTTGGCAGCACAGCCACGGCATCTTTGCTCAACGGACAAATCCGTATAACTGATGCCGCCAGCGGCTACAGTAAATCTGATTTGACTATGGCTTATAGCGGCGACGGCACTCTTACAATGCCGGGATATTTCGAAATGTTGACCGTTGGCGGCGAAGAGGTCAAGGGTGTTAATATTATGGTTTTTGATTCTCAGGGAGGAAAACACGTTTTTTCGGGTGCACTTGTAAGGACAGATACCGCTAACACCTGGGATATGGTGCTATCATCAATGAGCGGGAATATTAATCAGATAACCATACCAAACCGGCGTATCGAAAATATAACCTTCGACGCCACGAACGGTTATTACACAGGTGTAACCGGTGGTGCCACCAATCCAGCAGAATTTGTAGTAAGCTTTGCACATGATCCTTTGAATCCCCAAACCATCGCTTTAGATTTTGGTTCCGTCGGCCAATTAAACGGGCTGACACAGTTTGCAGGGAACTCTACGGCGGTAGCAAAAGATCAGGACGGCTACGAAGCCGGTCAACTTTCCAGTGTATCTGTTGATAATACAGGCATT
Organism: uncultured Pirellulales bacterium; assembly: GCA_964537355.1. Taxonomy (GTDB): domain Bacteria; phylum Planctomycetota; class Phycisphaerae; order Sedimentisphaerales; family Anaerobacaceae; genus NIOZ-UU13. The sequence goes on from CAZIAN010000009.1 coordinate 18,921, forward strand.
GTAATTGGTGCATTCTCCAATGGTATCAAAAAGGACATCGGTGCGGTCCAGATATCGTTGTTCCAGAATACAGCAGGTCTGGAAAGTATTGGCAACGGATACTATACCTCTTCGGCCAACTCAGGAGTGCCGGTTGCTACCCAGGCGATGTCCGGAGGCGCCGGCTCTGTCCATGGTGGAGCTTTAGAAAAATCAAACTCAGATGTAGCGACTCAGTTTGTTTCTATGATTCAGGCACAAAACGGTTTTCAAGCCAATGCAAGAACCATCCGAGTTGCCAATGACATACTTCGAGAGTTGAGCAACCTTATCAGGTAGGTATTACGTTTGGGAAATTAAGATGCCAATAGCAGATGTTATAACATCAGGCTTTAATATGATTTTTTTGGCGCTCACACCGATAGAGCGGTGGAAAGCCGCAGGACAGCAAGATACCGGTCTGTCCGAACATCGGTTTATTCTAATAGGAGTGGCGGTAATAATCATACTGACTGTGCTGCTCTTGATAGTCAGCTATAATCGAATTACGCGGGAACGAAAGGTTAGTGGGCAACTATTTTTTGATTTTTCCGAACAAAGAGGTTTGAGCGGACGGGAGCGCCAGGTTTTGCTCAAGATAGCACAAAAGGCAGGACTTAAGAGAAATCAGGCCATTTTCAGCATGGTCGATGCCTTTGACGCCGGAGCAAAAAAAATGATAGAAGAATGCTTTACAAAACAGGGAGCAGAAGAAAGCAGATGGTTAAGAACCGAACTTTCCTTTCTGCGCGAAAAGCTTTGCTTCCAGAAAAAATCCTTAGTCTCAATAAGCTCGCCATCTAAATTGAAGAGGCCGAGCAGCAGGCATATTCTCACAGGCAAAAAACTTTATATAACCCGTCGTACAAGTCCCGACTTAGGTGATTTGGGTGATATTGAGTCAATTGTGATAAAAAATGACAATATGGAACTTACTATACAATTATCAACACCTGTTGAAAGTAAGCTGGGGGAACTTTGGCGTTTGCGTTATTCTTTCGGTGCATCCGTATGGGAGTTTGACTCTTCGGTAGTTCGTTGCAACGATGACATTCTGGTTTTAAATCATAGTGATAATATCCGGTTCATTAGTCGCCGTCGTTTCCTGCGTGTTCAAGTAAACAAGCCGGCTTTTATCGCACAATTTCCATTCTCAAGAACGCTTTCGTCAAATAGAAATAACAACAGCAAAAAAAAGCTTGCGATAAAGCAAAGCTCGGCAAATGAATCAAACAACTGGGGGCCGCCGGAATTTATACCAGCGACAGTTACTGAGCTGGGCGGTCCCGGTCTGAGGATAGAAACCAATCTGGAAGTAAAAGTAGGCGACAGAGTATTGGTAATAGTTAATCTGAGTGAAGAAAAGGCCCAGGACTTAAATCCGCCCTCAAAAAGCACTTCACTACGCTCTGTCTTATCGATGGACAGAAAGAGTACACTATCAAAAATAGTAGAAGATATAGGTGAGGTCAGACACGTAAGAGCCTTACAAAATGGTTCATCAATAGCAGTCGAGCTGACAGGACTAAGTGACTCAAACCTTAACGAGCTGATTCGCGCCACCAATGCAGCTTATAAAAAAACCAATAACAACAGCAAAGATGCTCCGAATTCAATAGAGTCAGAAGAAATAGTTTCGGAACCGGCGATTGCGCAAGGAGAGTGAGATGTCAGAAATTATGCCCCAGGTCAGCTCAAGCATTAACGCATTAATGCGGGAGTATGAGACAATTACGAACAATCTGGCCAACCTAAACACTGCCGGTTTCAAGCGCAGGTGCAACACATTTTCAAAAACCCTTGAAGAACAAATGACAGGGGCAGAAACATATTCACCCGGCAGTATTGAACTGAATTCGTCACTTGATTTTTCCCAAGGCAATCTTTCAGAGACCGGCCGACTGTTGGATTTCGCGCTATGCGGTAGGGGTTTTTTCGTAATAGAAACACCCAACGGGCCGCTTTACACTCGCAATGGAATATTTGAGACAAACCAAAATGGTCAAATAATTGATTCACAGGGACGAGTTATAGCAGGTGAAGGAGGCCCAATCACGATACCGAGTGACGTTGGAATCTCGCAAGTGAGCGTCTCAAACGATGGAAGCGTTAATGCCAGCGGCATACCTATCGGAAAATTTAAATTGGTTGATTTCGGAGACAACGAAGCCAAGCTTGTCCCAATCGGAGAAAGCTGTTATCAGATGCCGGATCAAAACATTCAGCCGGTTGCAGCTGAGAATGTCATCGTAAAGCAAGGCAGCCAGGAAGTATCTAATGTTGAGATGATAGAGGAATTAGTGGATATGATAATGGTGTCCAGGCTATACGAAGCAAATATGAAATTCATTGGGGCCAGAAAAGAAGTAGCCAGCAGCATTACAAGTGCAGCAATGGCCTAAACATGATCGTAAAAGCCAAACTCAACAGATGCAGGATTTGTAAACTGTATAAAATAAGGAGAACAATATTATGTTAAGAGCATTTTCCACTTCAGCAACGGCTATGGCGGCCCAGCAGACAATGGTGGATGTGATTTCTAATAATCTTGCCAACATCAACACCATGGGATTTAAGAAAAGCCAGGTTGCTTTTCAGGATTTGCTTTATATCAAGCTTAAAGATGCAGGGGCAGAAGTAGCTTCCGGGATAAAAACTCCCAGCGGTATAGAAGTAGGCAGTGGAGTCCGGGTAGCCGGTACTATGAAAGTTTATAGTGGAGGTGAACTTCAGAGTACTAATCGACCACTTGATATAGCTATTACAGGCGAAGGCTTCATTCAGGTGAGTACACCAAGCGGAGAAACAAAATATACGCGTGACGGCTCGCTGCAAAGAAATGCCGACGGTGAATTAGTTACCACGACCGGATATCGAGTTGAGCCTGCTATCAGCATTCCAACTGACGCGGCCTCTGTGGATATCGGCAAAGATGGAGGCGTAAATGTTACCGATGCATCGGGAACACAATCAGTTGTAGGAACAATAGAATTAGCACGTTTTCCAAATCCTGCGGGCCTTAGCGCTGAAGGTGAAAATCTGCTGGCCGCGACTGAAGCAAGCGGCACGGCTACAACCGGTACAGCAGGAGATAGTGGTTTCGGTACGATTCAGTCGGGATTTCTTGAAAAATCCAATGTCCAGATGATAACCGAACTTGTGAATCTCATCACGGCCCAGCGAGCATACGAAACGAATTCCCGTGCGATAAGAGCGGGAGACGAAATGCTAAGAAAAGCAAATGAAATAGCACGGTTCTAATGGAAATAACTACGATGAGTAATAAAATAGTCAATACCATCTTAATTGCGTGCCTGCTGCTGCCAGTGAACAGCAACGCCGACAGTACGAAAAAGGATGCCGCCCTTCAGATTTACCTTCCGAGAGAAATTACAATCAAAGACAAACACTTAAGTCTGGGCCAAGTCGGTATAATCCGGGGCCAAAAATCACTTGTAGCCAAGGCAAGCAAAATCACATTAGGGCAGATTTCAGCACCCGGGCAGAAGATTGTTATTGACAGAAAAATAGTTTTAAGCAGATTGGCCTGCAACGGAATCCCTGTGTCGAAAGTAACCCTAACCGGAGCAGAAACAGTTACTATTAAACAACAAGAACGAACTATCCGCAGCGATGAATTTATTAAGTTAGCAAGCTCCTTTCTGGAAAAAAATCCTCCGGGCATATCAGTCTGTGGATTCGATCCAATTCGGATACCTCAAGATTTCATCATCACCGGAACCGGCAAAGATATTAGCTTTTCTCCCCGATTAGTTTCAAGCGGAGCTGGAAATCAGGCAAAGGTTGAGATTGCTATACATTCAGGCGGCAAAAAAATAGGGACGTCTGAGATAATCTTCAGGTTGAAATATAATTGTCGTCAAGCAGTAACAAAGATTGATATTCCGACAGGTACGGTTATCAGTCCCGATAATGTCAAGATAGAGAAGGTAATATTGGACTATCCGGAATCTGCCAACTGGAAGCCCCCCTATGGCCTCATTGCCAAACGTCAGATACCGGCCAAGACCCTTCTTCATCCAAATATGTTGGGCCCTGTTAAATCCCCAATCATTACCAAGCGAAATCAAAAGGTTGTTATTCGGATTGATATGCCTGGATTTCTGATTACGGCTTTCGGAAAAGCCATGCAGGACGGCAGAGCCGGTGATTATATAAAAGTTCGGAATGTTGACTCACAACGAATAATCTTAGCCATGATCAACGAAGATGGAACTGTGAAACCTGCTTTCTAAAAGGAGAAATAATGAATAACAGAAAAGTCTTAACGCTCGCTTTGGCAATTTTTGTTCTCTTATCGGCCACCTGCTCACAGGCAGGTTCAATCTGGGCCAAGAGAGATAAGAATATGAAGGAATTATATGCCGACGATGTGGCCCGCCAGATAGGCGACATCCTGACCATTAAGGTCGCCGAAGCCAGCAAAGTCGATAACAAGGCAAAAAGAGATATGAAAAAAGAGACCGACCGGTCAACAACTTTTGGCGGAGGCCCTAATTTCACGCCCAAAGGTACGTTTGATAGACTTTTGCCAGAACAATTGCTGCCAGGTTTCGATATGACTGCCTCCGGGGACAACGAATTAAAAAGCAAGGCCGATTACAAAGACGAGCGCAAGTTTGAAGATCAGATCAGCGTAGTGGTTATTGATATCCTGCCGAATCATAATCTCATTGTTATCGGGACTCGCAGCCGTAATATCGCAGGTGACATACAAACAATTGAGGTAAGCGGGATTGTAAGACCAAGTGATATAGCATTCGACAATACAGTCAAGAGCGAACAAGTGGCGGATTTTCGTATTGTCACGAAAAATTCGGGTGTTTCGGCGCCATATACAAAGCCGGGCTGGCTTGGCAAGATATTTGATGTTATCTGGCCGTTTTAATTAAGCCGTTTGCATAGAATTATTTTTGAGAGTAACAGCTTATGAAATCAATTATACGAGCAAAAGAAAAAAAGAGCATAATGGCTCTTATGACGTGTGTATTCCTGGTCTGTGTGTTTATGGCAGGTACCGGTCAATGCGAAAGAATAAAGGATATCGTTGATATTCAGGGGCTTCGCAGCAATTCACTTACAGGTGTCGGCCTGATTATCGGCCTGGCCAGCACCGGTGACAGCACACTGCTTTCGCGACAAATGCTGACAAATATGCTAAGGGATTCAGGACTGGTCCTTTCTCCCTCTGATTTTACCGGCGGTAATATTGCAGTGGTTTGGGTTACTGCAGAATTAGGCCCGTTTGCCCGTGAAGGTTCCCGAATCGACGTTGACGTCTCTGCTATAGGAGACGCCAAAAGCCTTCAGGGCGGAAAGCTGCTGCCGACACCCCTGAAAGGTCTTGATGGTCAGGTTTACGCCATAGCTGACGGAGGAGTTTCAATCGGTGGCTGGACAGCAGCAGGTGATAAGGCTTCGATTACAAAAAACCATCAAACAGTTGGGCGAATTCCCGGCGGAGCAGTTGTTGAAAAGGAAGAAATAGCTACGTTTGTCGAAAACATAGGTGGCTATAGACTTATCACGTTTAATATTAGAAACAGTGATTTTTCAACCGCAGAGCAAATCAGCAAAGCTATCAACCAGGATTACGAAAACAGCGCAGTAGTAGTTGACGCCGGTACTGTTAAGGTGAAAGTTCCAGCCGAAATTAGTCAGGCAGAAATAGCCGGCTTTATCGTCGATATTACAAAACACGAAGTTAAGGTTGATGTTCCTGCTGTGGTGGTTATCAACGAGCGGACAGGTACAATCGTGATCGGTGAAAACGTCGGCATATCCGCAGTGGCAATTTCGCAGGGCAGCCTTGTTGTAAAAATCAAAGAAATGCCAATCATTTCACAGCCAACGGCGCCTTTCTCAGATGCGGGACAAACCGCAGTAGCTCAAGATACATTGATAGGAATCGAAGAGAAAGGATATCTGATTCCTATGTCCCGATCTGTTACCGTCTCAGAGTTGGCTAAAAGCCTTAACGGCATAGGAGCAACACCGACAGATTTGATAGCAATATTTAACGCTTTGAAAAAAGCTGGTGCCCTTCAAGCAAAACTGGTGATAATGTAGGAGCAATTTAATGGACAGCACCAAATTGATACTAACTGAACCAGTCTCATCCCCAAGCATGCTGGAACACATCGACCAATCGAGGATTAAGAGCCTTTCAGACGAGAAAAAAAAACAAGTAGCCAAGGATTTCGAATCCGTTCTACTGGATAAGCTGCTGGAAGGAATGAAAAATAGTATCACGGACTGGGGCCTCGAAAAAGATGCAGCTTCCAAACAAACTGAGGGAATATTTTGGCTATACCTCGGCCGTGATATTGCAAACAACGGAGGCCTTGGATTGTGGAAGGATATATATCAATATTTATCCAATGCTGAGCAGACAAACACAGTACAACAATCAGTGGATGACCAGATATGAAATCGACGGCAACTGAAATAGAAAATAAAGTTGATAAACTGCTTACTTGCCTCGATAAAGACAGCCAACATATACAGGAGAGTTTGTCGCAACTGAATAAATTACGCAGCTATGTTATCAAGCGTGACGATTCCGGCCTTAGCAAGCTTCTTAAGGTCATTCAGGCAGAGATAAGCAGCTACAGAAACCATGAAACAAAACGGCAAACAATACGAAAAGAATTGGCGAATGCTCTTGGGTGCAACACAGAGCAAATGACTTTGTCGGCATTGGAAGCATGTCTGCCAAAAGGGAAAAAGGATCAGATAACCAAGAAGAAAGCACAATTAATGTCATTGATTAAAAAACTTAAGAAAGAACATTTAAGCACGATTTTGCTTTTGTCTGAATGCGCAAAATTCAATAACCTGCTTTTGAAGAGTATCTTCGACCTCGGCAGGACAGGGGCGGTTTACTACAACTCCAATGGTGCTACCAAACAGCAAACTGATACGACCTTTGTAAACCTGCATCTCTGAGTAATGTCATTCTGTAGCTATTGAGCTTTGACTAAAGCCCAACAGAGACCGGATGGAAATTGTGAGCACTACTGTTAAATTAAGAGTTATGAGATGGATAGTTTTTCCATAGGAATCAGCGGCCTTCAAGCAGCCCAGAAGGCTTTTGATATAATCGGTAATAATGTTGCCAATGCGGCTACTGACGGCTACCACCGCCAGAGAATAGAACTGAGCCCTTCTTATACATCGCAAGTCGGCGATGTTCTTTTGGGAGGAGGTGTGGATGTTGTCGGGGTTACCAGATTAATTGATGAACTTCTGGAAAAGGAGATTGTTCGTCAAGAGTCATTATTAGGGCAGACATCTCAGGAACTTGCCACACTGCAAACAGTCGAAAACGCATTTGGAGAGCTTGTGGAGGGGAGCGGTTTAAGCGGAGCTATAGACAATTTTTTTAATGCATTGCAGGACCTTTCCGCTCATCCAACAGAAGTTATACAGCAAAACCAGCTTATAACCGAGGCTATGGCTATGACCGGCCAATTCAGAACCTTAGGAGAATTTCTGACAGCAGCGGAAGACCAAATTGAACTGGAAGCCCAGAATACGATCACACAAATAAATATTCTTTCAAACAGAATAGCCGAACTCAACGGTAATATTAAACAGCAGGAAATAGGTGGCGGTCAGGCCAATAATTTACGGGATCAAAGAGACCAGAGCATAACAGAACTTTCAACATTAGTTGGAATAGAAACCAAGCCCAAATCCTATGGTGTAGTTGATGTCTATGTCGCCGGGACCCCTGTTGTAATAGGTGCTACACCTATCGAACTGGAAGTGGGTTTGAAACAAGCAGGGGAACTGGGAGTATCTGTCGCCGGTGAAAACAACTATAACATAAATATCGCAGGAGGACGATTAAGTGGATTATTATCATTAAAAAATGAGCTGGTCTCTGATATTCACGATGATCTGGACAATTTGGCAAATGTAATGATACAACAGATAAATCAATACCATGTCCAGGGTGTAGGTTCAACAGGTTCCTTTACCGGCCTGACCGGCTGGCCTGTAACGAGCCAAAATCTGGCCGATTTTGGCTCGGAAGTAACAGACGGGAGCATATATATCAGAGTTACAAATACGAGCACGGGAGCTATTACTCGTAATGAAATAACCGTTGACAAATCCGCCGATACTTTATCCGACATAGCCACACTTATTTCAGGTATTACAGGTCTTAGCGCTTCAGTGGTTTCTTCCAAGCTTAACATTCAATCGGATGCAAACTATAAATTTGATTTTCTTCCCGCCGTGCTTCCACTACCAACGGCCAGCACTTTATCCGGCTCACCGCCAACTATATCCGTCTCAGGTATTTATACAGGTACTACGAATGACACATTCCAGTTTACAGTCGTAGAAGGAGTAGCAGGTGCCGCCTCTGTTGGCAACGGCACTTTACAGCTTGAAGTAAGAAATGGAGCAGCCCAGCTTGTTAGCACTCTCGATGTAGGTGCCGGCTATGCAGCAGGTGATAAACTTGATTTAGGCAATGGAATCAAAATATCTCTTAGCACAGGGGACCTAAACAATGGCGAAACCTTCGATGTTGATGCTTTTTCCAACACCGATACTTCAGGTTTATTATCTGCGGTTGGAATCAATACGCTCTTATCGGGCAGCAGTGCTTCGGATATGGCGGTTTGTTCAGATATAGCTGCTACACCGGGCCGGGTGGCTTCAGCGCTTGGTGCGAATATGACAGACAACACCAACGCTTTGCGGATGTACGGCCTGAGAGACCAGGCTTTAACCAGCTTAAACTCTATGACACCTGGAGAGTTTTACCGCCAGATGGTTACAGACGTAGGTCAACAGATATTTGTTAAAGAGGCGCGCAAAGACAATATCGAATCTATGGTCCAAAATCTTAGCAACCAGCAAGGCGAGACAAGCGGCGTTAACATCAACGATGAAGCCGCCCGGATGTTGGCCTTTGAGCAGATGTTCCAGGCAATGGGTAAATACATGAGTATCATTCAGTCGTCGTTGTCAACATTTATGGAGATACTGTAAAAAACTTAAAGGGTATGCAGTGAAGATTCAAACAGATTTGGGATTTGAGAAATGAGCGGATCACTGAACAATATTTATAATAACGTCAACTTTGCATTGAATGTTCATACCAAAGCGATGGCCATCCTTCAGGAACAGGCTTCTACAGGCTCACGGATAAACAGAATTTCTGACGATCCAACGGCCGCTTATCGCATTTTAGGACTCAATACTAATTACAAATCCCTGGACAATTACGTATACAACCTTTCGGAAGCCATAAGCACTTTGGAGCTTTCATCCACAGTTGTCGAAGATATAACTTCAAGTTTTACCGATACCCAAATGCTTCTAACTCAAATTACCAGCGGCATCTACGACGATGCAGCAAGACAAAGAACTGCCGAAGGAATCAATGATATATTAGAGCAGACGGTCTTACTGGCCAATACTGAACATATGGACCAACACCTCTTTGGAGGAACCAATACGGGATCTGCTCCATATACAGTGGAACGTACCAACGGAAAAATAACCAAAGTGACTTACGCGGGCAGTTTTGAAAATAGAGATATTGAGGTAGCTCCAGGCGTGGAATCCTCGGCTTTCTACATTGGTGATGATATATTTCGCTCCGATGACCGCAGCGCCCC